>JAQUNE010000001.1:0-7535 GCA_028717765.1 Candidatus Omnitrophota bacterium
TGATGAATTGAATCTGGGGGGCGCTTCAATACAGCAATTTAAGGATAATCCGCGGGTTATACTGATTAGGACAAGCGAGGATAAAAATAAAATATTAACCGAAAAACTGCAACAGTCATTTCCTGGTCAGGAGATTCAAATAATGCGGGTTGAGCGCGTTGGGCCGATTGCCGGGCACCATTTAAAGACTAAAGCAGTCTATGCTTTAGTTTGGTCATTGGTGGGTATTTTGATCTATGTTGCTTTTAGATTCAAACATTTTGAATTTGCAGTTGCGGGCGTGATTGCTTTGCTCCATGATGTTTTAGTGGCACTAGGCGCGTTAGCATTGACCTCAAGGCCGATTGATTTACTAAGCGTCACTGCATTTTTGACCATCGCCGGTTATTCGATTAATGATACGATTGTAATCTATGACCGGGTCAGGGAAAACAGCCGGCTTTACCGTAAATTAAGCCTTTATGAATTGATTAATTTAAGCGTAAACCAATGTTTGGGAAGGACGATATTGACTACTGGGGTTACCTGGCTGTGTGTTTTGGCGATCTTTCTTTATGGTGGAGAAGTATTAGGTAATTTTTCTTTTGCGCTGCTGATTGGTTTTTTCTGTGGTGCGTATTCTACTGTCTTTATTGCTTCGCCACTGGTATTAGCTTGGAGCAAGAAAAAAACAGTATAAGTGCAGTATCGATTGTGCAAGATAACCGTATTAGAAGACGAAAAATATCCTGATTAAATCATTAATCAGGATATTTTTCTTTAAGCGAAAGGAAACTTATGGAAGCATTGAGTGCGTTGTGGACATTTCCGGCGATTGTAATGGCAGCGATGCTGATTGCCTGGGCAGCGGAATGCGGGCAATTTTTTATTTCCCAGGGTTTAGCCCTGGCTTTACTTGCTTGGATCCAGACACTCCCTGAGTTTGCTGTTGAAGCGGTAATTGCTTTCTCGGCGGCAAAGGATCCTTCTAAGGTGCATCTGGTTACTGCTAACTACACCGGTTCTTTACGCTTGTTCGTCGGTTTAGGCTGGCCAATGGTCTATTTTGTCTCTTTATTTTTCGCAAGAAAGCATAAAAATAGGAAGAATCCTTGGGCAATCGAACTTGAGGATGAGCATTCCATAGCAGTGCTTTCGCTTTTACCGGCGCTACTTTATTTTGTGGTAATTTATTTCAAGGGCACGCTAAATATTTTTGACGGATTAGTCTTAGCTGTGATTTATTTTGCCTATCTCTATCTGGTTTCAAAAACTCCCCCTCATGATAAAGAAGAAATCTCTGATTTAGGCCGTGTCCCAAAATACGTGATGAAATTTAAGGCTCCGGTTAATCTTTACTGGATCACGGGTTTTTTCTTCCTGGGTGCCGTAATTCTCTATTTTACAGCGCACCCTTTTCTTAATTCCATGCTTGCCATAGCTACTTCGGTAGGGGTTTCACAGTTTGTTTTTGTGCAATGGGTTTCGCCATTTTTAAGCGAGTTTCCCGAAAAACTCTCGGCTTTTTACTGGGCAAGAAAAGTTTCCAAGGCCCCAATGGCGCTAGCGAATTTTCTTTCTTCTTCGATAAACCAATGGACAATTCTGGTTGCGATGATCCCCTTTATTTATTCTTTTGGTTTGGGAAAGGTTTCCTATATAGTTTTTGACGTGCATCAGAAAAGTGAAATATTACTCACAATTATCCAGTCATATTTAGGGTTTCTTTTTCTGGTGAGTATGGATTTTAAATTATTTGAAGCAGTGACTTTATTTCTTTTATGGTTGGTACAATTTTTATTTCCTGATATCAGGTTAATCGTGACTTGGGTTTATGGCGGATGGGCTTTTATCGAAACGATACGGGTAATAAGGAATTTAGATAAAAGAAATGCTTTTACAATTTTTTTAAAATTAAGCCGGGAATGGTTTAGAAACAAGTAATTAAGATGTTTAAATCCCTAAAAATTTATACCGAAGGTACGCTTGACCTGGAAACTCTTAGTGCCACATTGATAGATTTTGGCTATAAGAGGCAGGAGGCGGTTTTACAAGAAGGCGATTTTGCCCGTAGGGGAAATATTATCGATATATTCCCGTTTTCCTTTGAGCTACCTATCCGTATAGAATTGGACGTTGATAAGGTAATTACGATTAAGACTTTTAATCCTTCCTCCGGAGAGCCGCTTTGGGAACACAAAATGGTAATTATCCTACCCATAAAAAAGACCCATCACCTTAAAACTAGCGTATTTAGCGAGGAATTTCCCGTAGAGAATTTTCTCGATTTAAGTATCGGTGATTATGTGGTGCATACCCAGCATGGTATTGGAAGATTCCTCGGTTTAGAAAAAATCAAACTTGGCGATAAGGCCAAAGATCATCTGGTAATTGAATACGACCGCCAAGAGAAGCTTTATGTGCCGGTTGAGGCAATGAATTTAGTGCAAAAGTATATTGCCTTCCAGACGCGTAAGCCTAAACTCTATAAGTTGGGCAGCAAAGAATGGCAGAGGATGAAGGACCGCGTACGAAAAGGGGTGCAGAAAATGGCCTGGGAGTTATTATCTTTGCAGGCAATGCGGCTTTCCGTATCGGGTTTTGCTTATTCTGCAGATGCACAATGGCAGGAGCAGTTCGAGGCAACTTTTCCTTATAAAGAAACTCCGGATCAGATTAAGACTACACAGGAGGTTAAGGCAGATATGGAATCGCCCCGGCCAATGGATAGGTTGCTTTGCGGCGATGTTGGCTACGGCAAAACTGAGGTAGCCCTGCGAGCGGCATTTAAGGCTGCGACAAACAATAAGCAGGTGGCATTTTTGGTACCGACCACTATTCTTGCTGAGCAACATTATGAGAATTTTTCCCAGCGGTTAGAGGATTTTCCGATTAATATTGGCATGCTTTCGCGCTTTAAGAGCAAGGGAGAGCAAAAAGAGATTGTTCAGGGGCTGGCTCAAGGTACTGTTGATATTGTGATTGGAACGCATAGGCTACTATCGGATGATTTGGCATTTAAGGATCTAGGATTGGTAATTATTGATGAAGAACAGCGGTTTGGTGTCCGGGCCAAGGAAAAATTAAAGGCTTTAAGGTTAACTGCTGATGTTTTGACCTTAACTGCAACACCTATTCCTCGCACATTATATATGAGCCTGATGGGTGCCAGGGACCTCTCAGTTATTAATACTCCGCCGCAAAATCGGTTGCCTATCCAAACAGTTGTGGTAGAATATGACGAAGATCTTATCCGTCAGGCTATTCTACGGGAACTGGAAAGAAAAGGGCAGGTTTTTTTTCTGCATAATCGGGTTGAGGATATTGAGAAGATAAAGGAGAAGATCTGCAAAATCCTCCCAATTTCTCTAAGGTTGGCTGTAGCACACGGCCAGATGCATCCAAAGGCCTTGGAAAAAGTAATGTCCGAATTTTTAAAGGGTAAGATCGATTGTTTAATCTGTACAATGATCATTGAATCGGGGATCGATATCCCGAATGTGAATACGATTATTGTGAATAATGCACATCGTTTCGGTCTTGCGGACCTGCATCAGTTACGCGGCAGGGTAGGTAGGTTTGAGAGGGCGGCTTACGCTTATTTTCTTATCCCGCGGCATGAAGTTTTAGATGGTGATGCAAAAAAAAGGCTGCAGGCTTTGGAAGAATATACACAATTAGGCTCCGGATTTCGGATCGCGATGGAGGATTTGGAAATTAGAGGCGCAGGTAATCTGTTAGGAGAACAACAGCATGGTTTCATTACTGCTGTAGGTTTTGACCTCTATTGCCGGATTTTACGCGAGGCAATTGCTAATTTTAAGAAAGCAGGAATTGGAAATGGTAATTAAGTTTACCAGTAAAATCAGGGTGATTTTAGTTTTAGGTCTTATTTTATCCGCTAGCGTGCAGCTTGTAACGCGTAACTGTTTTGCGCAGGATAAAATCATTGCCGTTGTAAATAGCGAGGTGATTACACAAAAAGACCTTAACGATTTTACTAGTTTTACCCGTATGCAATTAGGGCGGGAATATAAGGCAAAAGAGCTGGAGGATAAAATCCAGAAAATGAAACCTGACCTTTTGAATAAATTAATTGAGGATCGGTTGATCTTGCAGGAAGCAAAAAAGAATAATATCCGCTTGGATGAAACTCGGGTAAAGTCTAAGGTTGAGGAGATTAAGAAACGTTACCCCAGTGATGCAGATTTTCAAAAAGATCTGGCACAACAGGGTTTTGTTCAGGCAGATATAGAAAACCGTATCCGCGAGCAACTTTTGACCTATGCTATTATTGATATCCAGGTACGTAGTAAAATTACAGTGAATCCCATTGAAGTTACGCAGTATTATGAAAAAAATTCCCAGGAGTTTCAGGTACCTGAACAGTGGGAATTTACTTCTTTGGCAACAGAAGATCGAAAAATGGCAGAAGATGCGGTGGGGCAATTACGAAAAGGTGCAAACTTAGAATCTTTAGCGCAACAAGATTCTCTTTCAATAGATAAACTCAAGGCCTCTAAGAACGGGCAGTTAAGAAAGGAATTGGAAACTGAGATTTTTAAATTACATAAAGCAGAAGTTTCCGACCCGATCAAGATTCAGGACCGGTATTATATTTTTAGGTTAGACAATATTCTTGCGTCCACGCAAGAAAGCCTTGCGCAAGCCCAGGACGAAATCTCCGTTTTGCTGATGAATAATAAATTACAAGAAGCTATGGTAAAATGGATGAATGAGATCAAGCAGCGCTCATATATCAATATCTGCCAGGGTTAATCCAGCGTTAAATTTAAAAATTTAAATCTATGGCTAAATTAAACCAGAAAATAAAAGTTGGTGTCACAATGGGTGATCCCTCTGGAATTGGGCCGGAGATTATTATTAAGGCATTAGCTGGGTTAAAGAATTTTGCTGAAGTTACGGTGATTGGGGATGCTAGGGTGTTTAATAAGGTTATGGGTTATAAGTCAAAAGTCAGCAGCGTAAAATTTATAGATTTGAAAAACGTAAAGAGCGATCATTTTGCTTTTGGTAAGGTTAAGGCTGAATATGGAAGGGCAGCAATAGAATACTTAGATCGAGGACTTGAACTTATCAAGAGGAAAGAAATCGACTGCCTGGTGACTTGCCCAATTTCCAAAGAAGCGATTAATTTGGCAGGCTTTAAGTATTCGGGTCATACAGAGTATTTTAGCCAAAAGACCAAAGCCAAATTTACGGTAATGATGCTTTTAAACCAGTACTTAAAATTTAGCCTGGCCACCAGGCATATCCCTTTAAAGAAAGTTTCCACGGAATTAAAAAGCCATAACCTGGAAAAAGTAATTCTTCTTACTGATAGGGCCTTAAAGGATTTTTTTGGGATTAAACAACCAAGGATAGTTATTTGTGGCTTAAATCCGCATGCTTCTGACCACGGTATAATAGGTAAGGAAGAAAACCGGGTAATTAAGCCGGTAGTAGGCAAATTAGGGGGTAAAAAGCACCTTTCTGGCCCTATGTCGGCAGATGCGGCAATTTTAAAGGCAAAACAAGGGAAATTTGATTGCGTTATTGCTATCTATCATGATCAGGCATTAATTCCTCTTAAGCTGCTGGATGCGTCCTCCGGAGTAAACCTTACTTTAGGGTTGCCATTCATTAGGACCTCTCCTTTACACGGAACAGCCTTTGATATCGCCGGAAAAAATCAGGCCTGCCCGGATTCGCTGATTGCGGCAATTAAGCTCTCTGTAAAATGCGCCTCAAACCTAAAAAACGACTAGGGCAGAATTTCCTTTTTGACCAAAACATCCAAAAGAAGATCATCGCTGCATGTGATCTTTCTTCCGAAGATATTATTCTAGAGATCGGCCCGGGTAGGGGAGAGCTAACACGCCAAATCGTTCCCAGTGTAAAAAAAGTTTATGCCATAGAGCTTGACCGTAATCTCTATGCGCACTTAAAGAATGATTTCCAGGGAGAAAAAAAGATTGGATTGTTCAACCAGGATATTTTAAAATTTGCTTTAAATCAGGAGTTAAAGCAAACAAAAGGAAAAATTAAAATTATTGGCAATATCCCTTATTATATCAGTACCCCGATCATTGAATATATTATAAAATTCAAAGATAGAATCGATTGCGCTTTTTTAACTGTGCAGAAAGAATTCGCTAGAAGGATGATTTCTCCTGGCGGCAATAAAGAATTTGGCTCTTTATCCTGCTTTGTGCAATATTATCTGAAGCCGGAAATTTTGTTTGAGATTAAAAAAGGGTCATTTTTTCCTGTTCCTAAAGTAGATTCAAGTTTTTTGAAACTCACTGTCCGTAAGTCACCGGCGGTGAAAGTAGAAGATGAGGAGCGTTTTTTTAAGATCATTAGAGCTGCCTTTAATCAGCGAAGAAAGACGCTAAGAAACAGTCTTTCACGTATCGTTTCAGAAGAAAAATTAAACCGTTTTTTCACAGACTTTCAAATTGACAAGAATACCCGCGTAGAAGGCTTTTCTTTGGAAGATTTTGCTAAACTGGCAAATTTGATTTAAAGAAAAATAGATTGACTTTTTTCTTCTACCCGTTAAAATGATTTTAAAAGAGGTAAAAGTGAAAAAGAGATGGCACGTTCCTGAATTATTAGTAATCACCCGTGGAGACAGTTGGAATGCGGTGTTGATAGGGTGTAAGACTAATGTTACAGTGCCCATGACTCCCACTAGGCCGCTAGATGGTTTTGGGGGATGTGTTGTTTCTATGCAGCCGTATGCTCCACCCGGCGGTCCACCTGGTAGTTGTGATTGTCTTCCAGTTCGCGGTACAGTGCCGGTGGGATGCGCTACCATTGCTGATAGTTGAAACTTCTATGAAGAAAAATTGGCAGAAGCCAAAATTGACAATATTGGTTCGCGATCTTTCAGGGGCAAAAGGGGAAACAGTATTGGTTACTTGTAAAATGCTCGGTGGCTCCTGGAATGGCCCATTTTTACAGGTTCAGCTGTGTTATAATCAGGTTATCTGCGAATATAGGGCCTGTCGTCCTGGCCAAGTACAGAACTATTGCGGTGAAGGATTTTGCAGCAATCTTTCCGCGAGCTGATTTTATTATTATCCTACCTTAGGCTGATTCCAGCCAGTTTTAAATTTTTACTCAATCCTCAAAAAATACAAAAAAAATATTGACAAATTAAAATTTTAGTATATACTTTAGTTTCTACATAATTCCCCATAAATCGTTGTGTAGCTAAAAATTCTAAGAATTTTATTAAATTTTTAGATGAGTGGGTTTTTTTTATTCTATGGTAATAGTTCCCGTGGTCTGCCTTTGCTGGAGTAGCTCAGTTGGTAGAGCACTTCCTTGGTAAGGAAGGGGTCACGGGTTCAATTCCCGTCTCCAGCTTAAAAGTTAAACGGGAAAAGAAAGTTTTGTTATGCGTGAGACAATAACTTTAGAATGCACGGTTTGCAAAAATAGAAATTATACTACCACGAAGAATAAGAAGTTGCATCAGGATAGGTTAGAGATTTCTAAATATTGCCGGTTTTGCCATAAACATACGCCACATAAAGAAATTAAAT
>JAQUNE010000001.1:7635-32101 GCA_028717765.1 Candidatus Omnitrophota bacterium
GAATGCACGGTTTGCAAAAATAGAAATTATACTACCACGAAGAATAAGAAGTTGCATCAGGATAGGTTAGAGATTTCTAAATATTGCCGGTTTTGCCATAAACATACGCCACATAAAGAAATTAAATAAGTATTACTTTGTCATAGAGAAAGTTTAGATAGTTTCTAGGAGCGTCGGTTAATGGCAAACCAACGGTCTCCAAAACCGTGACTGCAGGTTCGACTCCTGCCGCTCCTGCGGATTAAGAGGCGAACCTGGTTTAAAAGGGACTATGAATTTTTTAGTGAGTAATTTAAAAACAATAATTTTAGCGCTAGTAATAATTGGTTTAATTATACTGATCGTCAAGAATTACAAAAAAATAAAAACATTTCTAATTGAAGTAAAACAGGAGTTAACTAAGGTCTCATGGTCAACTCGGGAAGAATTAATCGGTTCAACGGTAGTAGTAATCACGATTACGGCAATCACCGCAGTATATATCGGGATAATCGATCTTTTTCTCTCCAAGATATTGAGTGTAATCTTTAAATGAAAAATTGGTACGTTGTACATACACAAACTGGCGCAGAGGACAAAGTTAAGACATTGTTAGAGAGCAGAGTTACTTCTCAGGGGCTAAATGAAACAATCTCGCAGGTAGTTATTCCTACCGAACAGGTTTCTGAAGTCCGTTCAGGAAAAAAACGTATTTCACAGAGAAAGTTTTTCCCCGGATATTTGATCGTAGAAATGGAACTTAATGAACAAACCTACCTTTTGATCAAGACCACTCCCGGAGTAACCGGATTTATCGGTTTAGGGAAAAAACCCATGGCCTTGCCACAGGCAGAAGTAGATAATATTTTGAAGAGGACCGAAGATACACAAGCTAAACCTAGCCCCAAGACAATTTTTGAAAAGGGCGAACAGGTTAGGGTGACTGAAGGTCCTTTTGTAAATTTTAACGGTACGATTGAAGAAATTCATCCGGAAAAGGGTAAATTAAAGGTAAGTGTTTCGATATTTGGCAGGTCTACACCTGTAGAGCTAGAATATTGGCAGGTTGAGAAGATATAATGGCTAAGAAGATCGTCGCACAAATTAAATTACATGTTCCCGCAGGCCAGGCAAATCCTGCTCCGCCAGTTGGGCCAGCCTTGGGCCAGCACGGCGTGAATATTATGCAGTTCTGTAAACAATTCAATGATCAGACCAAGGGCAGGGAAGGTTTAATCCTGCCGGCGGTAATCAGTGTTTATGAAGATAAATCCTTTACCTTTATTATTAAGAGCCCGCCATCTTCAATTTTATTGAAACGCGCGGCAAATTTGGCCAAGGCTTCAGGCCAGGCGGGAAAAGAAACTATCGGTACAGTAACCAAGAAGCAAGTAGAGGAGATCGCAAAGCTTAAACTAAAGGATTTAAATACTTCTAACCTTGAAGAAGCGGTAAAGGTTATCAGTGGGACAGCAAGAAGTATGGGGATTACGGTAGAAGGATAACCCATGAAAAAGCCAAGTAAAAGATATCAGGAATCCGCAAAACAACTCGAGAAAGATAAGGTTTTTCAGTTAAAAGAAGCCATTGCCTTATTAAAAAAGATGAAGCCTACTAAATTTGACGAGTCTGTGGATTTGCATCTTAATTTAAATGTTGACCCTAAGAAGTCAGAACAGATGGTGCGCGGCACTGTTGTACTTCCCCATGGTACCGGAAAAAAAGTAAGGGTAGCGGTTTTTTGTAAAGGCGAACACGAAAAACTCGCCAGAGACGCTCAAGCAGATTACGTCGGCGGTATGGAATTAATTGAAAAGGTGGGTGGAGGTTTCTTGGATTTTGACTGTGCGATTGCTACTCCTGAGATGATGAAAGATCTAAGTAAGCTGGGTAAGGTTCTAGGGCCACGCGGCCTCATGCCTAGCCCGAAAACAGGCACAGTTACCAATGACATTGTTAAAGCCATCGAAGATGTACGTAAAGGAAAAGTCGAATTTCGCGTGGATAAACAGGGTGGAATGCATTTAAGCGTAGGAAAGATCTCTTTTTCCGAAGAGAAATTATTGGAAAATGCCTCACGGGTGATTGACGCGATTACTGAAGCCAAGCCGGCAACAGTAAAGGGGAAATTTGTCAAGGGCCTCTTTATTGCCTCGACAATGAATCCTGGATTAAGGATCGCAATATGAAAAAAATCGGACTTATAGTTAAAGAAGCTTCGGAAAGCCGCCTAAAGAGCCACTTTAAAGAGGCAAGCAGCTTTTTTGTGGTTAGATATTCCGGATTATCCAGCCCGGAGATTACTGCGTTACGCCTTTCTTTAAAGAGTTCCCAGGCTGATTTCTTTGTGGTAAAAAATTCCGTGGCCAGGCGGGCTTTAAAAAATGCCGGGTTGGAGAGTGCAGTAAAATATATTGACGGCTCCTGCGGGATAATTTTTGCCAAAGATGAGCCGGTAGATGTTTCCAAGGTTTTATATACTTTCCTTAAAGAGCATGAAAAATTTCAGTTAGGTGGCGGATTTTTCAAGGATCAGCTTCTAGAGAAAAAGGATATTGAAGTCATTGCCAAGCTTCCTTCCAAGGAAGTTTTACGCGCGCAATTGGTAATGGCATTAAATTCGCCGATCTCTAAGTTAGTCCGCGTATTGAATGGTACCTTAAGCAAATTCGTAATTTGCTTAGATCAAATAAAAGAGAAAAAATCAAAAGAAAAAGAACAGGGAGGAAAAAATGGCTAACGCAAAATTAGACGAATTAATCAAATCTATCGAAACTATGACTGTGTTAGAGCTTTCGGATTTGGTTAAAGCATTGGAAGAAAAATTTGATGTAAAGGCGAATATGCCGATGATGGCAATGCCTGCTGGTGGAGCTGCTGCTGGTGGAGCTGGTGGAGCTGCTGTTGAGGAAAAAACCGCTTTTACCGTGGTCCTCACTAGTGCTGGGGCGAATAAAATTGCCGTAATCAAAGAAGTCAGGACAATGACTAGCCTGGGTTTAAAAGAAGCCAAGGATTTAGTTGATGCCGCACCTAAGCCGGTTAAAGAAGGTGCAACTAAAGAAGAAGCTGCAGAGATGAAAAAGAAGTTAGAAGCGGCTGGAGCAACAGTAGAGTTAAAGTAGTTTTTTAAAAAAGCATTACCTTAATAAATAGAGGGATAGCATAATGATTAAGCGTAAGACTTTTGCGAAACTAAAAGAGGTTTACGAGCTGCCCAATTTTCTCGATATTCAGCTGGAGTCCTATGAGGATTTTCTGCAGATTGATGTGCCTAACCAGCAAAGAGAAAATATTGGGTTACAGGAAGTTTTCACGGAGATCTTTCCTTTAGAAAACGCTGAGCGCTCGGTAAAGTTAGAATTTATTAGCTATACTCTTGGTAAACCAAAGTATAATCTTGCAGAATCCAAAAAACGCTCATTAAGTTTTTCTGCGCCCTTAAAAGTAAAATTTAGATTAACTACACCCAGAGAAACCAAAGAACAGGATGCCTATTTCGGCGATATTCCTCTGATGACCGAAACCGGCACTTTCATTATCAATGGTGACGAACGCGTGGTAGTTAGCCAATTGCAGCGGTCTCCAGGAGTTTCTTTTGAAGAAGAAGAGCATCCTACCGGAAAAAAGATCTTCCACGGCAGGATCATTCCTTATCGTGGAGCTTGGTTAGAATTTAAATACGACCTCTCAGAAACAATTCTTGCCTATGTTGACCGCCGCCGTACCTTCCCCGCAACACAGCTTTTAAGGATCCTTGGGTTTTCCACAGACAGCGAAATCATCGCAGCTTTTAGCAAAGAATACCCGGAAATTTCCAATACCTTAAAGAAAGATACCACTAAGAATAAAGAAGAAGCCTATATGGATTTTTACCGTAAGATGCGTCCCACAGAACCGGTAACCAAAGATGCGGCAGAGATGTTATTCTATAGATTATTCTTTGATCCGGCCAGATATGACTTAGAACGCGTCGGAAGGTTTATCTTAAACCGTAAATTAGGTATGGAAGTTTCTTTGGATAAACGCATCCTTGATTCATCCACTGTGATTAAAGTCATGGAGTACCTGATCAAATTAAAAGCAGGCGAAGGAAAAATTGATGATATTGACCATCTCGGTAACCGCCGGATTAAAACTGTCGGCGAATTGGTGCAGAACCAAGTGAGGATCGGCTTAAGCAGGGTCGAGCGTTCGATCCGCGAAAGATTAAGTATCTTGGGTGATTTTGAATCTTTAAACGTACATTACCTGATCAATTCAAAACTTTTATCGAATCAGATCCGCGATTTCTTCGGCCGCAGCCAGTTGTCCCAGTTTATGGACCAGGTAAATCCTTTGGCTGAGATGACACATAAGCGCAGGTTAAGTGCGCTTGGCCCAGGAGGTTTATCGCGCGAAAGAGCCGGGTTTGAAGTAAGGGATATTCATCCTTCGCATTACGGCCGCGTTTGTCCGATTGAAACTCCAGAAGGACCGAACATTGGTTTAATTGCTTCTTTAAGTACTTACGCCCGGATCAATCCTTTAGGGCTGATTGAAACCCCATACAGAAAAGTTGAAGACGGCAAGGTTACCCGTAAAATTGAATATCTCACCGCTGATTTAGAAGAAGATAAAATGATCGCCCAGGCAAATATGCCTACAGATAGCGAAGGGTATTTCTTAGAAAAGGAAGTTTACTGTCGTTTCAAAGGCGATTTTCCGAAAGTTCCCCCGAAACAAGTTCAATATATGGATGTTTCTCCCAAGCAGCTAGTTTCCGTAGCTGCTTCTTTAATCCCTTTCTTAGAGCATGATGATGCTAACCGCGCTTTAATGGGTTCAAATATGCAGCGTCAGGCAGTACCTTTAATGATTACCGAAGCACCTTTAGTGGGAACTGCCATGGAAGCAAAGGTAGCGCAGGATTCCGGGACAGTGGTCTTAGCTGAGGAAGCAGGAAAAGTAAATAGTGTGGATGTTTCCTCGATCACTATCGGAAAAAAGATTTATCACCTGAAGAAATTTCAACGTACTAACGCAGATACTTGCTTAAATCAAAGGCCAGTAGTGAAATTAGGTGAGCATATCGAGAAGGGCCAAGTAATTGCTGATGGTATTGGTACCAAGAATGGCGAGTTGGCATTAGGCAAGAATTTATTATGCGCCTTTATGCCATGGAGAGGATATAATTTTGAAGACGCTATTGTACTTAGTGATAGATTAGTTAAAGAAGATAAGCTTACCTCTATACATGTAGAAGAGTTTGAAATTGAAGCCACAGAAACTCGCCTGGGTAATGAAGATATTACCCGCGATATTCCTAATGTTAGCGAAGAAGCCTTAGGTAATTTAGATGAGACCGGAGTAATCCGTATTGGAGCTGAGGTTACTCCAGGCGATATTCTGGTCGGCAAAGTTACTCCGAAAACCGAATCTGAGCTTTCGCCTGAGGAGCGTTTATTACGCGCTATCTTCGGTGAGAAAGCCGGTGATGTGCGTGATACTTCATTAACGGTTCCTCCGGGTGTTGAAGGTGTAGTAGTAGATGTGCATGTATTTGCGCGTAAAGACCGTGGCAGAAAAACCAAAGAAGAGAAAAGCAAAGAACTGGCCAAAGTAAGGGAGATCCGCGCTTATTACAAGCAGGAGATCGAGTTTGTAATGACGGAAAGAACTAACCGCTTAGCTTCGCTTTTGGGAGTAGATAAGAAAAAAATCGAAAAGATGGATTTTAACGATAATGAAGAGGCGAAGATTTTAGCTGCTTCTTTTGACGAGCAGGTACAGGAATTATTGGCTGAAGAGCAACAGGAAATTGAGAAAATCAGGCGCGGCGATGAACTTCCTCCGGGAGTTTTAAAGAGAGTGGTAGTTTACATTGCCACTAAGCGTAAGGTTTCCGAAGGCGATAAATTAGCCGGAAGGCACGGTAACAAGGGTGTGGTCGCACGGATCATTCCCGAAGAAGATATGCCTTTTATGCCTGATGGCACTCCGGTAGAAGTAATTTTAAATCCCCTGGGTGTTCCTTCCCGTATGAATGTCGGACAGATCCTGGAAACACATCTTGGTTGGGCGGCAAAAGTATTAGGTTTACATTTTGATAGCCCGGTTTTTGACGGTGCTAGCGAAGAAGAAATCAAGGAGCAGCTCGTTAAGGCGGAATTGCCTACACACGGAAAAATTAAACTTTATGACGGCCATACTGGGGAGCCTTTTGACCAGGAAGTGACTGTCGGCTATATCTATGTAATGAAGCTTATCCATTTGGTTGATGAAAAAATTCACGCGCGTTCTATCGGCCCCTATTCATTAGTTACGCAACAGCCATTAGGTGGTAAGGCGCAATTTGGTGGACAGAGATTAGGGGAAATGGAAGTTTGGGCGTTGGAAGCTTACGGAGCAGCATTCACCTTACAGGAAATGCTTACCGTGAAAAGTGACGATGTTGCCGGAAGAACACGCATTTACGAAGCAATTGTTAAGGGTGAACAAAAATTAACCCACGGTACTCCTGAATCCTTTAATGTTTTGATCAAAGAATTACAAGGATTAGGATTGGATATCAGAACGGAGAAATTAAAATAATGGACGAAGTTATTTCTTTTGACTGTATTTCCATAAAGATCGCCTCTCCCCAGATTATTAAATCCTGGTCAAAGGGTGAAGTAAAGAAAGCCGAGACCATTAATTACCGCACGCTTAAACCGGAAAAAGACGGCCTTTTCTGCGAAAAGATTTTTGGGCCGGTGCGCGACTGGGAATGTAACTGCGGTAAATATAAAGGGATTAAATTTAAAGGAGTAACCTGCGACCGTTGCGGCGTAACTGTGGACCGTTCTTCGGTACGGCGTGAACGCATGGGGCATATCGAATTAGCCACACCAGTGACGCATATCTGGTTCTTTAAGGCTGTGCCTTCGCGTTTGGCAGCTTTGCTGGATATCGGCCTAAGAGATTTAGAGAAGATTATTTATTATGAGGAATATGTAGTAATTGACCCAGGCACTTCGCCTCTAAAGAAAAATGAACTCTTAAGCGAAGAAAAATATCAGGAAGCACTGGATAAATACGGAGCTAATTTTAAAGCAAAGATCGGTGCTGAGGCGATCCGGGACTTATTAAAAGATATGGACCTGGATAATTTCTGCCGGAAATTACGCAGGGATTTAGAGAAGAATAAAGAATCATTGAATAGCCGTAAGATTTTGAAATCCCTGAAATTAATCGATGATTTCAAGAAATCCGGAAATAAACCGGAATGGATGATTTTAGAAATTTTGCCGGTGATCCCTCCGGATTTAAGGCCGTTAGTTCCATTAGATGGCGGCAGGTTTGCAACTAGCGACCTTAATGATTTATATCGCCGTGTAATCAACCGGAACAACCGCTTAAAGAAATTAATGGAATTAAATGCTCCGGAAATCATTATCCGTAATGAAAAGCGCATGCTTCAGGAAGCAGTGGACGCGTTACTTGATAATGGCAGGCATGGCCGCGCAGTAATGGGTGCAAATAATCGGCCATTAAAATCGCTTTCAGATATGTTAAAAGGAAAGCAAGGCCGTTTCCGTCAGAATCTTTTAGGTAAACGTGTGGATTATTCCGGCCGTTCTGTAATCGTGGTTGGGCCTGAGTTAAAACTTCATGAATGTGGTTTACCTAAACAAATGGCATTGGAGTTATTTGAGCCGTTCATTATTAAGAAATTAAGAGAAAAAGGTTTTGTGCATACAATTAAAGGTGCGCGTAGAATGGTGGAACGCGGCAAGATCGAAGTTTGGGATATTCTAGACGAAGTGATCCAGGACCATCCGGTATTACTTAACCGAGCGCCCACTTTGCACCGTTTAGGGATCCAGGCATTTCAGCCGGTATTAATTGAAGGTAAGTCGATTAAAATCCATCCTTTGGTTTGTACAGCCTTTAACGCCGACTTTGACGGGGACCAGATGGCAGTGCATGTGCCACTCTCCTTGGAGTCGCAGATCGAAGCCAAGATTTTAATGCTCGCGATTAATAATGTTTTTTCTCCCGCTGACGGAAGGCCAATCATTACTCCTACCCAGGACATTATCCTCGGAGTTTCCTACTTATCCAAAGAAAAACCAAATGCTAAAGGTACAGGAAAAATATTTTGCCATGCCGATGAGGCGTTAATTGCCCAGGCAGACGGTGAAGTTGACCTGCATGCTGCGGTTAAATTACGCGTTGAAGATACATTTGACCTTGAAGATAAAAAGACCGTTACAGAAAAGAAAATTATTTCTACTACTGTGGGAAGAATAATTTTTAATCAGGTCCTGCCACAGGGTTTTGGATTTGTTAACCGTGAATTAAATAAGTCCAGGGTCGGCGAGATTGTCGCGGAATGTTACAAACGTTTTGGCCACAGCCGTACGATCCAATTGTTGGATGATATTAAGAGGATGGGATTTAGTTATGCCACCTTAGGCGGGATTTCTATCGGTATAGATGACCTGAAGATCCCTAAAGAAAAACCGGAAGTTTTAAAAGAAGCCAGGGAAGAAGTCGCTAAAGTGGAAGAGCAGTACCGTAGAGGTATCATTACCGACAGCGAGCGGTCAAATAAAGTTATAGCTATCTGGACACATACTACTGATAAAGTTTCAGACTTACTCTTTAAAGAAATGGAAGCCTTTAATCCGATTTTTATGATGGCGGATTCCGGAGCAAGAGGTTCCCGCCTTCAGGTAAGGCAGTTAGCCGGGATGCGTGGTTTAATGGCCAAACCTTCCGGTGAAATTATTGAGAGCCCGATCACTGCTAATTTTAGAGAGGGTTTAACAGTATTGGAATATTTTATTTCCACACACGGTGCGCGTAAAGGGCTTGCTGATACCGCTTTAAAGACGGCAGACGCAGGATATTTAACCCGGCGTTTGGTGGATGTCGCTCAGGAAATGATCGTCAGCGAAGCAGATTGCGGCACGCTTAACGGAATTACAGTTTCTGCAATTATTGAAGGTGATGAAGTGGTGGTCAGCCTTAAGGACCGGATTATCGGAAGAACTGCTTTGGATAATGTGGTTGATATTATTACTGATAAAGTAATTGTTGAGCAAGGCGCTGAAATTACCGAAGAGAAATCAGAATTGATTGAAAAGCTGGGGATCGAAAAAATCCGAATTCGTAGTGTACTTACCTGTGAATCGGAAAGAGGAGTATGTACAAAATGCTATGGCAGAAACCTAGCTACCGGCCGGCCAGTCGAAACCGGCGAATCAGTAGGGGTAATTGCCGCGCAGAGTATTGGTGAGCCGGGGACACAGCTAACCATGAGAACCTTCCATATCGGTGGTACCGCTTCCCGGACCGTCGAACAATCATTTATCAAATCTAAAAATAAAGGTATTGTAAAGTACCATAATATGAGGACTACGGCGAAGAATAAAGAGTTTATTGTCCTTAACCGTAACTGTTCGATCAGTATTAATGATAAACAGGGTAGGGAACTTGAGCGTTATACTGTGCCGCAGGGCGCTTTTATTAATATTGCGCAAGATGAAGAAATCAATAAAGGGATTGCTTTTGTGCGTTGGGATCCGTATACGATCCCTGTTCTGACAGAAGTAGGCGGCCGGGTAAAGTTTGAGGACCTTAAAGAAAACATCTCTGTGCGTGAGGAATTAAACCCTGTTACCAAATTAACTGAACGTGTTGTAGTTGAACATAAGGCAGATTATCATCCGCAGATCCTTATTCAAGATGATAAGGGAGAAGTTTTAGGGATTTATCCGATTCCTATCGGCGCGCATATCTTGGTAAGAGACAGTGAAAAAACCGAAGCTGGAGATTTACTCGCAAAGATTCCGCGTTTGGTTGCTAAGACCAGAGATATTACCGGAGGCCTTCCGCGCGTTGCAGAGTTATTTGAAGTCAGGCGTCCGAAAGATCCAGCTCTGATCAGCGAAATCGATGGTTTCATCGAGTTTGGCGAAACTAAGAAGGGCCAGCGCGTGATCATCGTCAAGAGCCCTACAGGTATGGAGCGAGAATATACTATCCCGCACGGTAAGCACCCTAACGTCTATAAGGGTGATAAAGTAGTTGCTGGCCAGCAGTTAACTGACGGACCAGTAGTTTTACAGGATATTTTACGCGTCTGCGGCGATAAAGTGCTTCAGGAATATCTGGTAAATGAAGTCCAAGAAGTTTACCGCCTGCAGGGTGTACGTATTAACGATAAACATATCGAATTGATTATTAGGCAGATGCTGAAAAAAGTAAGAATTGAGGATCCGGGCGACACGGAATTTTTAGCCACTCAACAGGTGGATAAATGGAAATTCCAAAAAGAAAATACCCGAGTGATTAAAAAAGGCCAAAAGCCGGCACTTGCCACACCGCTTTTATTAGGGATCACCAAAGCATCTTTGACCACAGAAAGTTTTATCTCCGCGGCAAGTTTCCAGGAGACTACTCGCGTACTTACTGATGCCGCCGCTTCTGGCAAGCGCGATGAACTATTCGGGTTAAAAGAAAATGTTATCGTTGGGCATCTTATTCCCGCCGGAACCGGTTTTCGCACCCACCGGGAAATTGATGTCGTGAAGCTTTCTCAGGCACTTAAGGAAGATGCAGTTGAGAAGGAAAAAGAAGGAGTAGAAATTTAGATGCCAACTATTTCGCAATTAATTAGGCACGGCAGAATTTCCAAAAAGAAGAAAACCAAAAGTCCGGCATTAAAGGGCTGTCCGCAAAGACGTGGGGTGTGTTTACAGGTACGTACAATGACGCCTAAAAAGCCTAACTCAGCATTGCGTAAAATTGCCAGAGTGAGGTTAACTACCGGCATTGAAGTGACTTCTTATATTCCGGGAGAAGGCCATAATTTGCAGGAGCATTCCATAGTTTTAGTCAGGGGTGGCCGTGTTAAGGATCTGCCGGGTGTTAGGTATCATATCGTAAGAGGAACCTTGGACGCAGCTGGTGTTAACGCGAGAAAGAAATCCCGTTCCAAATACGGAGCTAAAAGACCGAAAGAGGGCAAGTAATGAGACGCAGAAAAGCACAAGAAAAAGAAATATTACCCGATCCAAAATTTAACAGTAAAGTAGTAGCAAAATTTATTAATATGGTGATGATCAAGGGTAAGAAGGCGATTGCCGAAAAAATGGTTTACGGCGCCTTTGAGATTTTACAAAAAACACTCAATGAACCCGATGTTTTAAAGGTTTTTAATAAAGCAATTGACAATGCCAGGCCGCGCCTGGAGGTAAAGCCGCGCAGAGTCGGCGGTGCTACTTATCAGGTTCCCATTGAAGTCAGGCAGGAGCGCGGCACTTCCATCGCTTTACGTTGGATCAGGGATTTTGCCAAGACTAAAAAAGGCAAATCCATGCAGGAAAAACTTTCTGAAGAAATTATAGCAGCTTATAAGGGAGAAGGATCTGCGATAAAGAAAAGAGATGATACTCACAAAATGGCCGAGTCAAACAAGGCCTTTGCCCATTTCAGGTGGTAATTTTATTATGAAAAGAAAGATTCCTTTAGATAAAATTAGGAATATCGGGATAATCGCGCATATCGACGCTGGTAAAACTACTACCAGTGAGCGCATCCTTTATTATACAGGTAAGACCTATAAAATCGGAGAAGTTCACGAAGGTACTGCGGTGATGGACTGGATGGTCCAGGAGCAGGAAAGAGGAATTACGATTACTGCAGCAGCCACCACCTGCACCTGGAACGATATTCATATTAATTTGATCGATACTCCCGGCCACGTGGATTTTACCATTGAGGTAGAAAGATCCCTGAAAGTTTTAGACGGGGCAGTGGTAGTTTTTTGCGGTGTAGGCGGTGTTGAGCCTCAGTCTGAAACCGTCTGGCGCCAGGCCGATCGTTATAGTGTTCCAAAACTTGCTTTTATCAATAAACTTGACAGAGTGGGAAGTAATTTTGTTGAAGTAATTGATCAGATGCATAAAAGATTAGGGGCAAATGCCGCAGCGATCCAATTGCCATTCGGAAAAGAAGCGGATTTTAAAGGCATTATTGATATAGTAGAGAATAAATTGATAGTTTATAAAGATGACTTGGGTAAGGATTTAGAAATTAAAGAAGTTCCCGCGGAGCTGCATGCCGAGGTTGAAAAATACCGTAATATCCTGATTGAAAAATTAGCGGAAGTTGATGATAAAATTATGGAAGATTATTTACATGGTAAGGCGATTGGCGTTAAAGAAATGAAAGAAACCATTAGAAAGACCACAATTGAGAATAAATTTGTTCCGGTACTTTGCGGGTCGGCATTCAAAAATAAAGGCGTGCAATTGTTACTCGACGCAGTCTGCGATTATTTACCATCACCGATTGATGTACCCGCAATAAAAGGGACAAATCCTAAGAGCGGAGAATTCGAAGAGATCGTTGCTTCTGATGATGCACCTTTTTGTGCCCTTTGTTTTAAAGTTGCAACCGATCCCTTTGTCGGTAAGCTTAATTATGTCAGGGTTTACTCCGGTACCTTGACTTCCGGAACCTATATTTATAATGCCGCGAAGAGAGAAAGGGAACGCGTGACCAAGATAGTAAGGATGCACGCCAACCGTCAGGAAATTGTGGAAAGTATTTCTACCGGAGAGATTGCTGCTGCCGTGGGTTTGAAAGAAACAAAAACAGGAGATACTCTTTGTACCGAGGCAAATCAGATCCTTATTGAGGCAATGCGTTTTCCTGAGCCGGTTATTCAGCAGGCAATTGAGCCTAAAACCAAGGATGCCCAGGAAAAACTAGGTATGGCCTTACATAAATTAGAAGAAGAAGACCCGTCATTTAGGGTTACTTATAATCAGGAGACCGGGCAAACGATCATCGCCGGAATGGGGCAGTTGCATCTGGAAATTATTATTGACCGGATCATGCGCGAATTTAATGTCGAAGCGCAGGTCGGCCAACCCCAGGTAGCTTATCGTGAAACGATTACCCAAAAAGTTAAGTCCGTAGGAAAATTTATTTCTCAGTCCGGTGGGCGCGGCCAATACGGCCATGTAGTGTTAGAAATGGAACCTCAGGAAACCCCCGGTACTGGAGTAACTTTCGAAGATAAGATAAAGAGCGGGGCAATACCTCGGGAATATATTCCGTCAGTGAAAAAAGGAATTATCGCTGCGTCAAAAAGCGGTGCTTTAGCCGGTTATCCGGTTACTGATGTGAAAGTAATTTTAGTGGATGGTTCTTTTCATGAGGTTGACTCTTCAGAATTAGCTTTTCATATGGCAGCATCGATAGGCTTTAATGACGGGTTAAAAAAAGCGCGACCGGTAATTTTAGAGCCGATTATGGATATGGAAGTAACTGTTCCGGAAGAATTCATGGGCCAGGTAATCGGCGACTTAAGTTCTAGACGGGCAAAAATAGTTTCATTAACGCAGCGGCATATCCTGCGCGCGATCAGGGCGAATGTGCCGTTGGCAGAAGTCTTTAATTATGCAACTGCGGTAAGAAGCTTGACACAGGGCCGTGCATCCTATACAATGGAGCCTTCATTTTACGCTGAAGTGCCTTCACATATAGCAGAAAAGATTATTGCCGGAGGAACATCAGTTGCTGCAAGAAAATAAACAATAGCACCCGGCCATATTGGATTGGCCGGTGTGAATATCCATTCAAGGAGGTGTAGTAATGGCTAAAGAGAAATTTGTCAGGTCAAAACCACACGTAAACATTGGTACTATCGGCCACATCGATCATGGTAAAACAACACTTACCGCGGCGATCACGCACGTTTTAGCAAAGCTTGGTAAGGCCACAGCAAGAGAATACGCGGATATCGCCAAAGGTGGAACAGTCAGAGACGAAACAAAAGTTGTGACTATTTCAGTTGCGCACGTTGAATATGAAACTGATAACCGCCATTACGCACATATCGACTGCCCAGGCCATGCAGACTATATTAAGAATATGATCACCGGTGCCGCACAGATGGATGGCGCAATCCTCGTAGTTTCTGCAGCTGACGGCCCAATGCCTCAGACCAGAGAACATATTCTTTTAGCCAGGCAGGTAAACGTTCCTTCGATGGTTGTGTTTTTAAATAAATGCGACTTAGTCCAGGATAAAGAACTTTTGGACTTAGTGGAATTAGAGACCAGGGACCTTTTGACCAAATATGGTTATCCGGGAGACAAAACTCCGATTATCAGAGGTAGCGCCTCTAAGGCTATGGCAGCAGCTGATGCAAATGGCCCGGATGCCGCTTGTATTATGGAGTTGATGAAGGCAGTAGATGATTTTATTCCTTTGCCTGTAAGAGACCTTGATAAGCCGCTATTGATGGCAGTAGAGGACGTCTTCAGTATTGAAGGAAGAGGAACAGTAGGAACCGGAAGAATCGAACGTGGTAAGGTCAAATTAAATGATACCGTGGAATTAGTGGGTTTAAGACCTGAGGTCCATTCTACAGTTGTTACCGGTATTGAAATGTTCCGTAAACTGCTCGATGAGGGCCAGGCCGGAGATAACGTAGGTTTGCTTTTAAGAGGCGTAGATAAGAATAGTATTGAGCGCGGTATGGTTATTGCAGCGCCCAAATCTATTACTCCTCATACCAAATTTAAGGCACAGGTTTATATTTTGACCAAGGAAGAAGGCGGGAGGCATACGCCATTTTTTAAAGGTTACCGTCCGCAGTTTTATTTCAGGACTACAGATGTTACCGGTTCAGTAACCTTGCCGCAGGGCGCGGAAATGGTCATGCCGGGAGATAATGTTAGCCTGGAAGTTGAATTGATTATTCCTATCGCCATGGAAAAAGAATCACGTTTCGCAATTCGTGAAGGTGGGCATACGGTAGGTGCGGGAGTTGTTACAGAAATAATTGGTTAATCACATAAACACGAAGGACAAATGCAAAAGATTCGTATTAAACTAAAAGCCTATGATCATCGCCTCTTGGATCAGGCGGTGACGGAAATCGTGGAAACAGTCAGGCGTACGGGAGCGAAAATTTCCGGGCCTGTACCGTTACCTACGAAACACGAGATTTATACGGTATTGCGTTCGCCGGTAATCGATAAAAAGTCCCGTGAGCAGTTTGAATTAGCAACGCACAAAAGGCTGATTGACATCTTTGAACCTACATCCAAGACGATTGATTCCTTAAGGAAGTTAAATCTTCCGGCAGGCGTGGATGTGGAGATCAAATAGCGCACCAGTATTGCCAGCCGGGACAGTCCCCGACAGGAATTTTGGTGTAATTGTTTGAAAAGGAAACTCATATGTTCGGTATTTTAGGAAAAAAACTAGGAATGACACAGGTATTTACTGAGAGCGGAGAATTGGTTTCGGTAACTGCAATTGAAGCCGGCCCATGTCCGATCTTACAGATTAATGATAAGAGCCTGCAATTAGGTTTTGAAGCGATCGCAGAAAAACGCTTAAGTAAGCCGGTTCTCGGGCACTTTAAAAAATTGCAGATTAATCCCTGCAAGATCATTAAGGAAGTAGTAAGAGACCCTGCCAAAGAGTATAAGGTTGGCGAACAGGTTAAGGTGGATATCTTTAAGCCGGGAGATTTTGTGGATGTGATCGGAACTTCTATCGGTAAAGGATTCCAGGGTGGGATGAAACGTTGGCATTGGCACGGTGGACCGCAGACCCATGGTTCGATGTCACATCGCAGGATCGGTTCCTTAGGGTCAAGTACTACTCCTGGGAGAACCTGGACAGGGCATCATCTGCCCGGGCATATGGGTGCGCAACGCGTAACTACACAAAATCTTAAAGTGGTAACAATCGACCTGGAAAATAATATCATCTTGGTAAAAGGATCGGTTCCGGGAAATAAGAATAATTATTTAATCATTAGGTTAGCAAAAAAGAAAAAGGCTAAAGTTGCAGTTACAAAGGGCAAGGGTTAGATATATGGAAGCAATTACATTACCAGTATATAATACAGAAGGCAAAGAAGTTGAGACAATCAAGCTGGATGCGTCAGTCTTTAATGGTGAAATTAATTCCGCAGCGATCCAACAGGCAGTAACTGCGTATCGGGCGAACCAGAGAAAAGGGCTGGCGCAGACAAAAACCAGAGGCGAAGTATCCGGCGGTGGAAAAAAGCCATGGAAACAAAAAGGCACCGGCAGGGCAAGAGTAGGCTCTACGCGCTCGCCTTTATGGCGCCACGGTGGTGTAATTTTTGGGCCCCACCCCAGGGATTTTTCTTATCAATTGCCGCAGAAAATTAGATCCGTAGCGCTTAAGTCCAGCCTGAATGCCAAGGTAAAAGAAAATAATTTTGTGGTCTTAGACAGCCTGGAAACGAAAACCCCAAAGACCAAAGAGATGAATAAAGTTTTTGCCAATTTAAAAGTTGTGCCGGAGAAAAGTAAGGGTTCGCACGTACTTTTGTTATCGGATAACCTGGATAATAACCTTAGGCTTTCTTTGAGGAATTTAAAATTTTTAGATATTAATTTAAGCAGGGATACCCATGTCTATGAAGTTTTATCCGCGAAAAAGCTTGTGATCACCAAGAGCGGTTTAACACAGTTAGTTAAAAGGTTAAAACAATGAACTCATACGATATTATAAAATCAATCCTACGTACAGAAAAATCTACCTTAGAAGAGCCAAAAGGAAAATATCTTTTTCTTGTAGATAAAGATGCGAATAAACTGCAGATTAAGCGCGCGGTTGAAGAAACCTATAAGGTCAAAGTAAAAGACGTAAATACCGTAATTATTCCAGGTAAATTAAAGCGCGTCAGACATCAATTGGGAAAAACACCAGATTTAAAAAGGGCTTATGTTACTTTAGTTGAGGGGCAGAAGATCGAGGCTGCTTAAATTATATGGGCTTAAAAAAATTTAAACCTACTACACCTTCAAGGCGTTGGATGTCGGGTCCGGATTTTTCCGAGATTACCAAAGACACTCCGGAAAAGTCATTACTCTTACCCTTAAAAAGTAAAGCCGGCAGAAATGCTTATGGCAGGGTTACTGTTCGGCATAAGGGCGGCGGCCACAAGCGCATGCTGCGCATCGTCGATTTTAAAAGAGATTTATTAGAAACTCCGGCAAAGGTGATTGCAATTGAATATGATCCTAATCGCTCCAGCCGTATTGCATTAGTAGAATATCCAAACCAGGTAAAAAGATATATTTTAGCTCCTGCAGGTTTGCAAGTTGGCGATCAGATTGTTGCTTCAAATGAAAAAGACGCAGAAATTAAGACTGGCAATTGTTTGCTTTTAAGGCACATTCCTTCTGGAACGATGATCCATAATCTGGAATTGGCCAAAGGAAGAGGCGGACAGATCGTCAGAAGTGCAGGTTCTTCCGCACAAATTATGGCTAAGGAAGGTGATTTTGCGCATATTAGGCTACCTTCTGGCGAAGTAAGGTTGATCAGTTTAGATTGTCATGCTACGGTCGGCCAACTTGGCAATATCGAGCATGAAGCAATTAGTATCGGTAAGGCAGGGAGAAAACGCTGGATGGGCATCAGGCCAACGGTGAGAGGCCTTGCGATGAATCCCGTAGATCATCCACACGGTGGTGGTGAAGGTAAATCCGGCCAGGGAAATCCGCATCCGGTTACTCCCTGGGGCAAGCCTACAAAGGGCTATAGGACGAGAAACAGAAATAAATATTCCAATAAATTTATTGTGAAGAGAAGGAAATAAAAATGCCACGTTCATTAAAGAAGGGCCCGTTTGTTGAGGAAAGATTACTGGAAAAAATTGAAAAACAAAAACGCACAGGCACGCGCCTGGCGATTAAGACCTGGTCAAGGCGTTCGACGGTTACCCCTGATTTTGTCGGCTTAACCTTCGCGGTTTATGACGGAAAAAGACATGTCCCGGTTTTTATCACGGAAAATATGGTTGGCCATAAATTAGGGGAGTTTGCTCCTTCTAGGATCTTCAGGAAGCACGGTGGCGTGAAAGCAAAGAAAGCACTCGAGAAAACATAAACTAAAATGATAGCTAAAGCAGAAAGCAAATTTTTAAGGATTTCACCGACTAAAGTAAGGCAGGTTTTGGAGCTTATCCGCGAGAAGGATGTTACGCAGGCCGAGGCGATATTATTCAACCTGAATAAGCGGCCCAAGGAATTTTTATCCAAAATATTAAAATCCGCCATTGCCAATGCCAAGGTAAAAGGTTTTCAGGCAGATCAGCTTTATGTTTCCCGGGCAATATGCGACGTGGGCCCGATCTGGAAGAGGTTTAAGGCCGCGGCTTTTGGCAGGGCAGCACCGATTAAAAAAAGAACCGCGCATATTTTGATTGAGTTGGATGTAAAGACAGGAGATTAAATTTATGGGTCATAAAGTAAATCCGTTTGTGATGAGGTTAGGCATTATTCGTACATGGCATAGCCGCTGGTTTGCCAAGCCTAAAGATTTCGCGCGTTTTATTGAAGAAGATTTTCGGGTGAGGAAATTTGTGAAGAATAAATTTAAGCAAGCAGCGATCTCGAAAATTATTATCGAAAGATTAACTGAAAAGATCAGGGTGCGTATATTTTCCGCGCGCCCAGGAATTATTATCGGCCGTCACGGCTCGGATATCGAACGCCTACGTGAGGACCTTAACGGAATGTTAAAAAGGGAAGTTTCTATTGATATAGAGGAAGTAAAAGAGCCTGCTTTGGATGCACAGTTAGTCGCAGAAAATGTGGCGTTGCAGCTGGAGAAGAGAGTAGCTTTTCGCCGCGCGATCAAGCGCTCTATTGAACACGCGATGAACGCAGGTGCAAAAGGGGTAAAGATCAGCTGTTCCGGAAGATTAGGCGGAGCAGAAATGTCGCGTACAGAAACATTCAAGCAGGGGAAGATCCCTTTGCAGACTTTACGCGCGGATATAGATTATGGTTTTGCGGAAAGTTTAACTACGTACGGTATTATTGGAATTAAGAGCTGGGTTTATAAAGGTGATATTCTTGATAAGAATCCGCTCGCCGTGAAGTCGCAGGAAGAAAAAAGCGAAGAAAAAGCAACTAGTCAATCATAAAGAGGTTATGCAATGGTAATGATGCCCAAAAGAGTAAAATACCGCAGGATCCAGAAAGGCACTCGTCGAGGAGTTGCAACTACCGGCAGCGAATTGTCTTTTGGAGAATTCGGATTAAAGGTATTAGCTAACGGCTGGATAAAAAATACGCAGATTGAGGCGGTACGCGTGATCTTAGCCAGGCAGTTACATAAGGGTGGTAAGCTTTGGATTAGAGTTTTTACCGATAAACCGATTACCAAAAAACCCGCAGAAGTGCGTATGGGTAAAGGTAAGGGTGAGACTGATCACTGGGTTGCAGTAGTAAAAAGAGGCAGAATACTTTTTGAATTAGGCGGTGTACCGGAAGAATATGCCAAGCGTTGTTTTAGATTAGCAGCCTATAAATTACCCTTCAAGACTAAGTTTATTACAAGGATGCATAGATGAAAAATAAAATCGCGGAATTACGCAATCTTTCGCAAGAAGAGTTATTACATAAAGAAAAGGCTTTGAAGGAAGATTTATTTAAGCTTAACCAGCAGCGCTATAGCGGTAGGGTAGATAAGCCGCACATGTTTTTTCTGGTCAAAAGAGATATCGCGCGGATCAAGACTCTTTTAAAAGAAAAGAAAGAGAATACAAATGGGTAAACAGAAAGAATATACTGGTACGGTAATTAGCGATAAGATGCAAAAAACCATTATCGTTAAAATCATGCATTTAAGCAAGCACGCAAAGTACGGCCGGGTTATTAAGCGTTATGCCAAGTTTAAAACGCATGATGAGGAGTCTGTAGCAAAAGTCGGCGATACAGTACGGATCAGAGAAACCCGCCCCTTATCAAAGGATAAGCATTTTAGGTTAATAGAGATCGTGAAAAAAGCGGCAATCCCGGAGATTGCATTAAAGGAAGAAGCCAAATGATCCAACTAAGAACAATTCTTGATGTTGCAGATAATACCGGAGCTAAAAAAGCAGCAATGATCGCGGTTTTAGGCAAAAAGAACTGTTTTACCGCCGAGATAGGCGATATCATAAATGTGAACGTAAAGGAATCCGCTCCAGAGGCAACGGTAAAAAAAGGCGAAGTAGCCAAGGCGGTAATTGTGCGCACAAAACAGCCGATCAGAAGGTCAGATGGCTCGGTTTTGCGTTTTGACCGCAATGCCATAGTTTTTATTGATCCGCAATCAAATCCTAAAGGAACGCGTGTTTTTGGGCCGGTAGCCAGGGAATTAAGAGAGAAAAATTTTACCAAGATAATTTCATTAGCCCCAGAGGTAATTTAGATGTTAAAAATTAGAAAACAGGATACAGTTCAGGTAATGAAAGGCAAGGACACCGGAAAAAAGGGTAGAGTTCTGGCAATTTTGGCCGGGAACAAAAAGGCGCTTGTCGAGGGAATCAATTTTGTGAAAAAACATAAACGTAAGACCCAACAGGATCAGCAGGGTGGAGTAGTTTCTATTGAGTCGCCGATTAGTTTGGCGAATTTGATGTTGGTTTGTAAAGGCTGCAGCCGTCCTACGCGCGTAGGTTTTACCGTACTTGCTGATAAAACTAAGCAACGTTTTTGTAAGAGTTGCAAAGAGGTAGTATAAGATGGCTACAAGATTATTTGAGAAATATAATCAGGAGATTGTCCCCAAAATGATGGAGAAATTTTCCCTGAAAAATAAATTAGCAGTTCCTCGTATCGAAAAGATCGTGGTGAATATGGGTGTAGGCGAGGCAATTGCCGATGTGAAGATTTTGGAAAAAGCCATGGATGAGCTCACACAGATTACCGGGCAGCGCCCAGTAATGCGCCGTACCAAGAAGGCAATTTCCAATTTTAAAATTAAACAGGGCCAGGCAATTGGCTGTAAAGTTACCCTGCGCCGGAAAATGATGTATGAGTTCATGGATCGTTTAATTAATATTACCATGCCGCGTATCCGCGATTTTAGAGGTGTGCCTTCTACTTCTTTTGATAAGGGTGGTAACTATACCTTAGGTCTAAATGACCAGAGCATTTTTCCGGAAATCGAATATGACAAGATCAGCCGTTCGCAGGGGATGGATATTACTTTTGTGATCAAAAATTCAAAATCCGACACGCAGTCACGGGAATTATTAAGGTTATTCGGAATGCCTTTTAAGGATTTAAAGGAGCAATAATGGCTAAGACTTCACAAATAGAAAGATGGAAAAGTACGCCAAAGTTTTCTACGCGTAAACATAACCGTTGCCCGCTTTGTGGCAGGTCAGGCGGATATTTAAGAAGATTTAAACTCTGCCGTATCTGTTTCAGGGAATTGGCCTGGAAGGGTATGATACCCGGAGTAAAAAAAGCAAGTTGGTAGCATAGAGATGCACACCGGCCTATCAGATAAGGCCGGGTGTAGATTCGTAAGGAGAATATAAAATATGTCAAGATCCGATTTAATCGCTGATGCACTTGCTATGATCCGTAACGCGATTATGGCGAAAAAAGAAAATGTCGATGTCCCGGCTTCGAATTCCCTGAAATCAATTTTAGAAATTCTTGAAAAAGAAAACTATATTGATGCCTTTAAGCCGATCGAAGATAAGAAGCAGGGAGTTTTAAGGATTTATTTAAAATATTTATCCGGCAAGTCCGCGATTATCAATATTAAGCGCGTTTCCCGCCCGGGCTTACGGGTGTATGTGAAAAAAGATAAGATCCCCATGGTTTTAAGGGGTAGGGGTATGGCGATAGTTTCAACTTCTAAAGGATTAGTTACGGATAAAGAAGCACGCGAGTCTGGTTTGGGTGGGGAAGTTCTCGCTTATGTTTGGTAAAGGGGTTCTACTATGTCTCTGATTGGTAAAAAACCGATTGCAATACCGAAAGATGTGAAAGTTGCGCTAGAGAATGGCCAGGTTTTAGTTGAGGGGCCAAAAGGGAAAATTTCTAGGGCCTTTTCCAGCCGGATAAGTTTAGAGCTTAAGGAATCCCAGGTTTTCCTCAAACGTATCGCTGGCGACACTAAGCTAGATAAATCTTTGCACGGGCTTTATCGTGCCTTAATTGCGAACATGGTTAAAGGGGTTACAGAAGGATACGTTAAAGAGCTGGAAATTATCGGTACTGGTTTTAAAGCGCAACTAGCGGGTAATAAATTGACCTTGACCATGGGTTTTTCTCACCCAGTAAATTTTATTGTTCCGGAAGGAATAAAAATTGAAACTCCTAAACAGACCCAGATTGTAATTAGGGGCATTGATAAAGAAAAGGTTGGGCAAGTCGCAGCTGAAATTAGAGCGGTATACCCACCGGAGCCATATAAAGGTAAAGGTATTCGCTATGCCGGCGAATATGTAAAGAAAAAGGTTGGTAAAGCACAAGCTACTACCAAATAATAAATGATGAAAAACCATAAAGAACAATTAAGGGCAAAAAGGCACCAGAGAATTCTGATGAGGATCCATGGTACAGCCGAGAGGCCTCGCTTGGTGATCCGGCGCAGCCTAAAGCATTTTCACGCGCAATTAATCGATGATACTAAAGCTAAATCTTTAATTTCGCTTTCTACCGAAGATAAACAGGTAAAAGCAAAAGTTCCTTCAGGTGGAAACGTGAAAGCTGCCCAGGCATTAGCAGAGGTTTTAAGCTTGCGCCTGAAAGAAAAAGGAATTACCGAGATTATTTTTGACCGTGCAGGATATTTATACCATGGCAGAGTTAAAACCTTTGCCGATGCCTTAAGAAAAGGGGGGCTTAAGTTTTAAATGCGCGAAATTAATATTGAGCAACAGCCGGAATTAATCGAAAAAGTTATTACTATTAACCGTGTAGCGAAAGTTACTAAGGGCGGTAAAAAAATGCATTTTAGCGCGTTAGTCGTGGTTGGCGATACCAAGGGTAAAGTAGGATTTGCTTTGGGTAAAGCCAATGAAGTTGCTGACGCCATCCGTAAGAGCCTGGCCAAGGCGAAGAGAGAGCTTTTTAGGGTTTCTCTGGAAGGAACAACTATTCCTCATGAAATTATCGGCCATTATGGGGCGGCAAAAGTTTTACTCAAACCGGCTTCTGAAGGAACCGGTGTTATTGCTGCTGGCCCGGTAAGAGCGATTTGTGAGGCCGCGGGAATAAAAAATATTTTAACCAAGTGTTTGAAATCAAATAACCCGATCAATGTTATCAGGGCTACAGTAGCAGGGCTAAAAGGTTTAAAGGTAGAGCAAAATGGAAAAGAAGATAGTAAAAAAACAGAGCGCAGCAAAGAAAATAGTTAGTCCCGGGAAGAAACTCGCGCCGAAAAAAGCGAAAAAAGTATTATCAGGCGAAGCGCAAGTGATCATGGGGTTACATAATCTTACTATACCGCATGGAGCGCACAAAAAGAGAAAGCTTTTAGGCAGGGGCCCTGGTTCAGGCCATGGCAAGACTTCTACCCGCGGCAGCAAAGGACAGACTTCGCGCGCGGGAAGGCATTTTTACGCCGGATTTGAAGGAGGAACCAGCCCGTTGATCCGCAGAATGCCTAAACGCGGATTTACCTCCAGGTTCAAAAAAGTTTACCAAGTCGTCAATTTAAATGATTTGGGGCGCCTCAAAGAAACAAATATCGGCCCGGAAGTTTTAGAGGCTAAGGGGCTAATTGATAATAAGGCTTTACCAGTAAAAATTTTAGGCGACGGTGAAATAAAAAATGCTTTGATCATCCGCGCCCACGCTTTTTCCAAGCATTCGGCAGAAAAGATCCAGAAAGCCGGCGGAAAAACAGAATTGATTAATGACATCATTAAGTGAAATTCTAAATTTAAGCCCTTTAATCAATGCCTTTAAGATCCCGGATTTAAAAAGGCGCCTGATTATTACCGGGGCATTACTGGCGGTCTATCGTATCGGTTGTTATTTACCTACACCCGGAATTGACGGATCGGCACTTGCAGAATTTTTTAACCGTGTAGCAAAAACCCAAGGCGGCGCGCTCTTCGGAATTATCAATATGTTTTCCGGAGGTGCTATGGAAAGATTAACCATCTTTGCTTTGGGGATTATGCCTTATATTTCCAGTTCGATTATTTTACAGCTTTTAACCGCGGTGATCCCGGCTCTGGAAAAATTGGCCAAGGAAGGAAAAGCTGGCCACGAAAAAATCAATCAATACACCCGTTACGGGACAGTATTGTTATCAATAATCCAGTCATTCTTTATCGCTCTTTGGCTCGAGAATCCGGCACGTTTTGAAGGTTTAAAGATCGTCATGCATCCGGGATGGGGTTTTCGTATCCTTACGGTCTTGACTTTAACTACCGGCACGATTTTTATTATGTGGCTGGGTGAACAGATCCAGGAGAGAGGCATTGGAAACGGAATTTCTCTGGTCATTACTGCTGGTATTATTTCGCGTATGCCCGCAGCTTTAAACCAGTTGTGGATCCTGATTTCGCCATTTGCTTCTTCACGTAGGCAAATCCAACCGGTTACTTTATTGATCATGGCGATCCTTTTTGTCGGGGTGGTCTTTGCGGTCATTTTGATTACGCAGGGGCAACGAAAGATCCCCGTGCAATACGCGCGTA
>JAQUNE010000002.1 GCA_028717765.1 Candidatus Omnitrophota bacterium
TTAACCCAATAATCACCGATATAGTTTCTTCGAGGAATAGTAAAACCATTACAATCTGTATGCTGGCTCAAAATCTCCTTAATCTCGTCCTGTAACTCATCGGTAACCCGCTCGTCGGCATCCAGGCTTAAAACCCACAAATTCTTTGCCTGCGCATAAGCAAAATTTCTCTGCCTGCCCTCATTATCCATCTTCTTGATAATGATCTTCTGAGTATATTGGCTTGCGATATCAACTGTACGGTCTGCACTCTCATCATCAATGAGGATAATTTCATTTGCCCATCCAGCGACAGATTCTAAGCAATCCTTGATATTTCTTTCTTCGTTTTTGGTTAAAATTACCACCGATAGATTTATCATCGAAAGAACTCCTTAATTGAATAAATAATATAGTCCATTTGCGCTTTTGTGAGATCTGGATGCACCGGAAGAGCTAAAACTCTCTTCGCTGCCATCTCTGATTCAGGAAAATCACCTTTTTTATAACCTAAATATCCGAAACATTTCTGCAGATGCAAGGGGATCGTGTAATAAATTCTTGATTCTATGCCTCTAGAGTTAAGGTAATCATTTAAACGAATATTCGATGATTTTAGGCGCAAGACATATTGATGATAAATATGTACATTGTGTTTTGCGACAAAAGGGGTTATTAAAGGCAAATTCAAGAGATGTCGAGAAAAATAATCGGCATTAGCCTGCCTGCGTTTATTCCATTGATCCAGGTATTTTAATTTCACCTGTAAAACTGCCGCCTGGATTACATCCAAGCGATGATTATACCCAATGACTACATGATGATACCTTCTTTTATTCCCCTGGTTCCTGAGAATTTTCAGCTTATCCGCCAAAGGCCTGCGATTGGTCATAATAATTCCTGCATCGCCAAAGGCACCGAGATTTTTACTCTGGAAAAAACTTACTGCCCCGCAATCACCAAAAGTTCCAGTTTTTTTCCCTTTATATAAGGCTCCAAAAGCCTGCGCATTATCTTCGATGACTTTTAATTTAAAACGCCGGGAAATTTTTAAAATACTTTCCATATCAGCACTCTGGCCGTAAAGATGCACCGGAACCACTGCTTTAATCTTCAAGTGTTTTTTCTTTTTTAAGGCATCCTCAACGCTTAAAGGAGAAATATTATATGTCCCTGGGTCAATATCCGTAAAAACCGGAATTGCGCCGATACTAGCAATCGCGCTAGCCGTAGCATAATAAGTGAAAGCCGGGCATAAAACCCCGTCACCGGGGCCAATACCTAAGGCTAACAACGATAATCTAATCGCATCCGTCCCATTAGAAACCCCAACTGCAAATTTACAATTGGAATACCGGCTAACTGCATCTTCCAATTCATCGATCTGGTGCCCAAAAACAAAATTCGCCTGGTCAATCACCCCTTTAATTGCCGAGTCGATTTCTTTGCGTATAGGCGCGATCTGTTTCTTTAGATCTAGAATCTTTATCTTTTCCAAGACTCTCTCCTATTTTTTTACACTTAACAAAAATGATACTGCCTCAAAAGCGCTCTTAAGATCGATATTTTCTAAACAGGCTCTTTCGGATTTACACTCAGAAAGCCGAAAATTATGATAGCAAGGAATACAATCCAGGTTATTTTTAAGTACGATATGTCTTTGTTTATTTTCCGGATAAGGCCCATATACTTTATCATCAACCGGGCCAAAAAAGGAAACTGTTTTTTTCTTAAGGGCGGCTGCAATATGTAACGGCCCGCCATCATTAGTGATCAAGACCTGTGTTGAATCTATCAATGCTACAAGTTGTGCTAAATCTGACTTACCAATCAAATCTATCGCCTTATGCTGCATGGAATTCATAATAGTTTCAGCGATTGGCCGCTCAGAACCATCTCCTAAAAGTAATATTTTCGCGGCAAATTTTTCAATGAGTAAATCTGCTAATTGAGCATAATTTTTTGCCGGCCAATGTTTTAATCCGGCATCATCTCCCCAGCTCGCCCCTGCTCCCGGAGCCATACCTATCAAGAGATCCCCGTCACTAATACCTGATTGCGAAAGGATTTTTTTTACGAAAATCTTTGCTTCCTCCTGGATACCAACTTCTAAATCGAATTTTTTTGGCTCCAGGTCAATTAACCTCAACAGATCAAGGTAATATTCTACAGCGTGTTTTTCTGAATATCCAGTCAATTCAATTCTTTTCGTGAGGAATCTGCCTCGGTTCTTATAATTAAACCCGATCCGCTCCTTGATCCCACATAATTTTGCTACCAATCCATAACGGTGGTCCAAGGAAAAATCTACTGCTAAATTAAATTTCTCTCTTTTCAAAGCTAAAAACAGGTCCAGGGATTGCTTGATCCCCTTCAATTTAGAATTCCGGTAAGTCTTTTTAATATCACCACGGGAAGAAGCGAAAATTTTATCAATTTCCGGGATATTTTGCAAGAGGTCTTTTACCCTTTCGTTACACCAGTAACCAATGAAACTATCCTTATAATTAAGTTTAAGATTCTTAATTACAGGAGTAGTAAATAAGCAATCGCCTATTCCAAACGGATTAATAATGAGAATTTTTTTCAAAGTAATTTAAATAATTTTTTATTCTTTAAGGTTTCTACGAGCTTTTTGACATCTTGAGTTTTATCTTTTGCGCAAACAAGTAAGGCATCTTTAGTGCCAACGATAACCAGGTCTTTTAACCCAATAGTAGCTAAAAACCGGCTTCCCGGCAATGCAAGCAGGTTAGTGCTGCCGATATCAACAACATCTCCTCTAATACAATTGCCTTGCTTATCTTTGGGCAAAAGGTCCTTCAAAGCAAGCCAACTGCCTAAATCTGACCACTGAAAATCCGCCGGAATCAGGGCGCTTCTTTTAGTCTTTTCCATAATTGCATAATCTATCGAAGTCGAGATAAATTTACTCCAGAGTTTTTTTGCCTTTTCTTGAGAATCAATTTTTTTCAACAGGCGATAATCTAAAGGGTGGAATTTTTTAATTTCTTCCAGTAGAGACTCGGCTTTAAATATGAACATCCCTGCGTTCCAATAATATCCTTTATCCTGAATAAACTTTTTTGCGAGTTTAACCTCCGGCTTTTCAAAGAATTTTTTAACTTTGTATACCCCCTGCCGCTTAGCTTGTCCAGTAATTTTAATATAGCCATACCCTGTTTCAGGTTGATAAGGAGTAATACCAATCGTCACGATATAGCCAGTTTTTGCCGCAGTAAATGCCTGCTTTAGAACTTTAAGGAATTTATTTTCTTCCTTTATGTAATGATCGGAAGGAAATACCGCTATCACGGCCTGAGGGTCAGCTTCGTAGATCAATTTACTTAGTACCGCGATCGGCGCAAACGTATTTTTTGCTTGCGGCTCAAAAAAGATATTTTTTTGGGGTATTTTAAGTCTAGCCATGCAAGAACGAATGTTTTTTTCATGGACCTTATTAGCAGCAATATAGATATTTTTTATCTCGGTTAATTTCCTCACCCGTTGAATAGTCTGTTCGATCATTGGCTGATCTGAACAAAGATTAAGAAATTGCTTAGGCTGGCTCTTCCTGCTTAAGGGCCAAAAACGGGTACCGCTTCCTCCGGATAGAACAATTACATGATTCATCTTTTCATGATCTCCCTTACCTGGTGAAAAACTTCTGCAACTGATATATCAGTTAGATTATTTTTTTCGATTACAATATTAGTCCCGCCCCATGGGCCCCATCTTTTAGCGGTTTTTCCCGGGATGTCATTACGAAAAAGGGCAATTACAGGCGTACCCACAGCACAAGCAAGATGCACCGGCCCACTATCCGCAGAAACAAGAAGCTTAGATTGACTTAATAAAACCGCCAGCTCCTTTAAACTTGTTTTACCGGTAAGGTCAAAAAAAGTACTTGCCTTAAGATTAAAAACTTCTTTTGCTTGGCCGGCATTTTCCCTGCCTCCAACAATTAAAACATGCAAATTTAATTGTTCAATAAGCATCTTGGCTAATTGCAGAAAGCTCTCTTTAGGCCAGAGTTTAATCGGGTCACTGGCCCAGGGATGCAAAACCACTAAATCATCAAGATCCTGCAGTGCAAATTTTTCCTTTACCTGGCGAATAATGTTTTCGTTAATCTTTAGATCGAGAACCTTATTATCTGTTCTTGCACCGATTAATCCGATTAACTCAAGATTATACTCTACCTCATGTTTTACTGCTAAGGACTTTTTATCGGCGATTTTGTGGGTAAGTAAAAAAGCGCATTTACGGTCATAACCTACTCTTACTGGAATCCTCGCCAAATATGTAATCAGGTTAAATCCTTTCGAAGGATTCAAAATTACGGAAAGATCAAATTTCTTTCCGGAAATCAGGTTGAGTAATGATATTTTTTCCCAAGCTGAGTGCTTTTGCATCCCCCAAGGAATAACCTCATCAAAATAAGGCAGGGATTCAGCTAAATCTTTTACTGATGGATCGACCACTGCGCTTAGCTTGGCAAATTTGAATGTTTCTTTTAAGGCCCGGAAGGCCGGGATATTTAAAAGAAATTCCCCGAATCTGTCGTTACGTACAACTAATATATTCTTAACTAAATCCTTTTCTATCTCCATCCCGAATATTTCCCAAGCTGGATAAAAAGCCCGCTATATACCAAAAGATCAACGCCACCCTCGCATAACTTAGGCTACTTTCAGTCAGCCCGTTAATTAAAAAGGCAACTAAACAACCTGCAAGTGAGAGTATGGCTATTTTTTGAAAATCCTCATTCGTAGAAAGGTAAATTTTTCTTGCAAAACTGAATAATCCGTAGATTAACCAGAAGAAAATTGCCAGGCCTATCAAACCAATTTCTCCTGCAAGATGCAAATAAAGATTATGCGCCTTCATTTCATCTAAGGTCACTACATTACGATATTCAGGAAATTCTTTATATTTCTTATAGCTATTCATAAAGGCATTTGTCCCAACACCAATTAAAGGATGGGCCTTAATCATCTGCAGAGAATTACGATATACCGCAATCCGGTCATCGTTACACATAAATCTTAAAGGATTATAGTTAACTTCTTTTGCCCAGTTCTTTACTGCTTTTGGTGCAATAAAAGGTGAGATCAAAAGCAAGGCGATTAAACTGTAAAAAAATAATTTTTGTTTTTTTACCCAGGCAAAGAAAAGAAAAACCACATAAATTGCCAAAATTGTAGGCCGCGAATAAGTCAGCAAAATTGCCACTAAAGTAAGTAGGCCAATTGAGCCAAAAAACATTTTCTTCTTTCCCTTAAAATAATACAAGGTCATCCCAAATACCAAGGGCGCTATAGCGCTTAAATAAATTCCAAAAGTATTCGCATCCTTAAAAGAAGCGGTTGCCCGGACCAAGCCGATATTTAATATTGGCTCATATCCGCGGATAAAATCATGTCCGGAAAACACCTGCCAGATCGCATCTATAGAAGATAAAAATGCGCCCAAGGTAATCGCATAAATGATCTTTTTCATCTGGCTTTTTTCTTTCACTTCACTCGCCAGAATTAAATAAATGAAAATATATTGTAATAATCTTAACACCCCGCCTCTCATGCTATCCTTCAAATCAAGAGAGTTAAAAAGCGAGATACAGGTGATTAAAAAGAAGAAAAATAACTGGAGGTTAACCGCAGTTTTAGGGAAAATACTCTCTTTACTCAAGACCTTCTTTAATAAAAAGAAAACTATCAATATCCCCATAAACACATTCATCGGGGCAGGCGAAATTGCCATAACAAAAGGGATGAGAATAATCGCCCAGCCAATCACAAAATTAAAATATTTGAGCATTTATACTTCCTTTTTTTTAACTAAAACGGAACCTAACCATCGAAAGAATCGCCCATACGCCGTCTTTCCATCTGATTTTTTTTCCTTCGTTGTATGACCGAGGAAAATACGATATCGGAACTTCTGCTATCCTTAATTTTCTTTTGCTAGCCTTGGCGATGATTTCGATTTCGATCTCAAACCCGATTGCCTGTAAGTTCAGGCTAGAGATCGTTTCCCTGCGAAATAATTTATAACAGGTGAAACAATCGTTTAATTTTAAATGAAAAAGAAAATTCAATAATCCGGTTAAAAATCTATTTCCTAATCGGGGGATTAGAGAGCCATGGTAGCCTTTGGTAAACCTTGCCCCTAAAACGATATCGGCATTGCTTTCTTTCATCTTGGCCAGCAGGCCCAAATAATCTCGCGGGTCATATTCTAGATCTGCATCCTGGATAATTACATATTCTGCGCTTGCCTGTGATAATCCGGTGCGTACCGCGGAACCCTTGCCGCGGTTAGAACTATGATGTATAACTTTAAGGTGATCATATTTTAACTGCCTTAAAATCATCCGGGAATCATCGGTTGAGCCATCATCAACCACGATGATCTCCTTATCGATATCAATTGTTTCAATTTTTTCCAGTATCTGCCTGATTGTATTTGCTTCGTTATAAACCGGGACGATTATTGAAAGTAAAGGCACGCCTACCTTCCGATCATTTTCATGATTCTTTTAAAAATTGCCCAAATGTAAAGTTTCGCATAAACTGGGGTCAACTGAAACATTTTAAAGTTAGATTTTCCTCTTTTGCGCTCTTGCCAAACAGTGGGTACTTCCGCAATTTTAAATCCGAGGTAGTATGCCTTAAGAGGCAGTTCCATGGAAATTTCGAAACCTTTAGATTCAATTTTGATACTATCGATAACTTTTTTACGGTACATTTTAAAGGCATTAGCAATATCATGCGTAGGAATACCGAGAAGATAGCAGAGAGACCATCCGGCAGATGAAGATAAAAAACCTTTTAGCCTCGACCCTCCTATCCTGGCACCGCCTTTAATATACCTAGAGCCTGAAACAACATCAAAACCACCTTCGATCTTTTTTAGCATCTGCCCTATCGTAGATAAGTCATCGCAAAGGTCTCCCATTACCGGAACCACCACTTCGGCTTCGGCAGCAGAAAACCCAGCCTTAATCGCATTGGCGAAACCCTTACCTGCAGGATTATCTACTAGCCTTAGTTGGGGATATTTTTGAGTCAAATTTTTCACTAGCCGTGCAGTATCATCATGCGAATGATCATTTACCACAATCAGCTCATGTTCTAATCCGACAGTTTCTTCGATCCTTTTAATTACTTCAGCAATATTATCTTGCTCATTATGTGCCGGAACTATAATTGAAATCTTCATTGCTTAACCCTATAGATGTGGATGGTTTGATTACTAAACACCGGGATAAAATTAAACAAATTTTGGCTTGCCCACTTATCTTCGACTGGAAAAAGTGTTCGCTTTGTTTGATGCAATGAATAGATAAACAAATAATCTGTTTTCCGCTGATAAAGATGGTTTAGCCACGCCGAGTAATCCTGCCTACCGCGGTAATTATTCTCCTCTTCAAGATTTTTATGCAAGCTTTCAAAGTCATATCCCCAGGTATAATGTCCCAGGGGAAAATAATCTAGTTTTGCCGGATCAATAGCATTTACTGATACATAATAGACATTATTTTTGAAATTGCTTCCATAAAGAGGAAAGGCAACCGGCCTGCCGGTATAAGCAATGTTTGCTCCCTGTGTGTTCTCATTCAGCCACTCCCAGGCTCTGGTTGCATCCGGCCAAAACCCCGAATACTTCACCATCTTTTCATAACGGGAAAATTCGTTTTTCCGGTAGTCTTTCTCAAGAAAATATGAAACTAAAAAGATAAGGCAAAAAAGCAAGATAATTAGCGGCCTTATCAAAGCACGCAACTTAAATTTTCTTGAATAGCGAAAAATAAACGGCAAAATAATCAATAAAAAAGCGGTTAACCCTAAAGCACTGGCCAATTCCTGGCGCTTTGCGAGCTGAAAAGCTGACGAGACAACAGATACGGTAACTAAAGCCTTAATAACTTTGCTGGAAAAATTAAGCAGTTGCATCAAATAAAAAGCGAAGATTATTCCTAAAGCAAACAAGGCATATAAATATCTAGTGTTAGCCAAAGGAATAATAAACCTGTAGGCCAAATAAAGCAAAACCGGCAAGGTTAAGCAATAAAAAAGAAGAAAATCGACCCTTTTCTTCTTAATCAAAGTCATCGGTAAGGCCAAAAAGAATGACGGAAGGATAAAGAGTACAGCTTGGGCACCTAGCCCTTCGTGAAATAACAATTTTCCGAATGCGTAGTCCTTGGTTGTAAAATGCGCTCGGTAAACACTATTATCCATCACACCTTTAAAAACTTTTTTTCCAAAAATAGCGAAATTTAAGGGATAAAATGGATTTGCCGTATCAAAGAAATTTCTAAGATAAGTAAAACTGCCTGTTACGATAATTGCAGAAAGACAGATAAGCAACGGCAAGAATATTTTTTTTTGAGTAAAACAAAGATAAAAAAAAGGAATAATTAATAACGCGCCATAAACCAAGGCAATAGTCTTTGTTCCGATGAATAATCCCAGGCTTAAGCTAAAAATAAGTACATTTTGCCAGTTGAAACGGTTTTTTAAAACTAACAAGAAATTAAGGCAAATTAAAAAGAAAGCAGCAACCATGACATCAACGTAAGCAAAAGATAATTGCTTAAAAAAATTAGGAATTAAAAAAAACAGGCTGGCTGCATAAAATGCCAATTCTCGATTAGCCCCAAACTTTCTTGAAATAGCGAAAACGGCGAAAAATGCAGAAAGGAAAAATGGGAATTGACCGATATCCGCAAAAAAAACATTCTTTAGCGGCAAGATCAGCCAAAGATAATAAAGGCTGCCGTTAATCGGGTAATATGTCGGGCTGGGGTCATCGGCAATAGTAATCGGGGTATCTAGATTGCCATGCTTAAGCCATTCTATGGGAAAAGTAAAATGATAATTCAGGGAATCCCAGCCAAATGGCGGATTAGCTAAATTAATTATCAGTTTAACGCAGACAAAACCGGCAAGTATACAAGTGCTAAAAAATATCAGCTTATTCCCTAAAAGACCTCTTATTATATCTGCCTTTCCGGAGAAACTGAAAGATAACTTTTTATTAAAACTCAACCCCAAGACAATTAAGAAAAAAGCTAAATTCAAAAAAATAACATCCTGAAAAAAAAGCTTACCAGTAATTCCCAGTACTAATTCAGAAAAGATTATTTGGGAAAGGTAAAAAATAAATACCGCTAAAAAAGAATCAATTAAGCCAGCTGAAGTTTTTAAGATCTTAAAAACCAAAATCCATGCTGAAAGCAAAACGATCAAATTCATTAACAACAATAAAATCATTTTATATCGATAAGCTTGGCATTTATTAGCAGTCCGCTGGAAAAAATCTTAACCAAAATAGGTATATTTTCTTTATCTTTTAATAAAACTATCCTAATGATCGTCCTGTGATAGGGATTTTTATTGCGCCTCTTGATATCCCCGTCCAAAATAAAAAGCTGATATTTTTTATCGTCCAGAGTAATTTCTTTAGGCGATACTTTTGCACTCAACAAATAATTCTTTTGGTTAGTATTGATATTCATCTCGAATGAGCTAATTTGATCAAAATTCATCTTCCTAATATTAAACATCGCAGAAAGCGGATCCTGGGTATCGGGCAATATATCGCGGCTGACTCCGGAGATGGTCATCAGCTTTTGCTTCTGATCATAATTTATCTCCTTCTGGATATCTTTTTTCCCAGAAATCTGGAGTTTTTGCTTAAAAAATACAGGGTTATTGCTCTGCGGGTCTAAATAAGAATCCAAGAGCGCGCTAGCAGAGAAAAATTTTGAAATAATTTTTGCGGTTTCGGCGCGCGCTGTAAGATGATAGACTTTTTTATTTTGGAATAATTCTTCGTCCATTTTATCAAAGACAGCATCTCCTGCGGGAAATACGCTAAAAAGATTTATCTTGTAAGCCAAGGTAGCGTTACTTTTAATCCCGGTATCGGAAATTAAATGAGAAATAATCAATACCGGATTATTGTTATTCTGATAATTGGCAATGGTAATAAATACCGCCAAAATGGCTAGGATCAGCCAAAGTTTTTTCATTCCTTAACTCCTTCGCTAAAATAAAGTATAGATGAAAGGTGCCACCGCTGATGATTGGGTAAAAAAGATCAAGATCCCCAATATTAGAAGCATGATAATAATCGGAGCGAGCCACCATTTTTTTCGTTCCTTTAAAAATGCCCAAAATTCCTTGACTATACTTAACTTCCCCATAAGTATCCTCCCTCTTGCCTTTAAAATTGCCTTTCGTAATCTTTAGCAGCTACGGCATTTTCTCTTTGATGCCAGTAACTAGTACACTGCCGATCAATCCTTCTTTCCAATATATCTTTACCGAATAACTTTAAGATTAAAGATATCGGGGTAAAAACCAGATAGAATATAATTAATAAAAGCAACCTTGTATTCACCCAGCTTAAGATAAAAGCAAAGCGCATCCAGAGAATATATATAGGTTTTAGTATGGCAGGAGAAACAACCGCCGAAATAAAGAACCCAAGTGAAATAAATAAAAAAGGTAAGTTGAGATGCCTATGTTTGAGAAAGATCAAGGCAACTATTACTAAAAAAGCTACCCCCATGGTGATTGCGAATTTCTTAAGATTACTAAAGCTTAAATTTAATTTTTCCATAGGTTAATCCAATTCAAAGACTTTTTGCCACTTGATATCATTCTCTAATGGCTTTTGTTGTTTTTTATCCAATAAAAAAGATCCCATCACCAGATAATCCATCTCTGTGCGCATAAAACACCTAAAAGCATCCTCAGGGCTTAATACCAGGGGTTCACCTCTGACATTAAAAGAAGTATTGATAATTACCGGGCAGCCGGTTTTCTTATAAAAGGCATTGATTAAATCATAATAAAGCGGATTATCCTCTTTTTTAATTGTCTGGACTCTCGCCGAGTAATCTACATGGGTAACCGCAGGAATCAAAGAACGCTTAATTTTTAATTTGTCAAACCCCTGCTGGCTGCCGGTATTTCTGAATTCTAATCTTTTATTATTTTTAACCGGAGCGACTAAAAGCATATAAGGGCTCTCGTGATTTAAATCGAACCATTCACAGGCACATTCATTTAATACGGTTGGCGCAAAGGGACGGAAAGATTCCCGGTATTTGATTTTTAGGTTCATTTTTGACTGCATTTCGCAGTTGCGCGAATCTCCGATAATGCTCCTTGCCCCTAAAGCCCTCGGGCCGAATTCCATCCGCTCCTGGAACCAACCAATAACATTACCAGAAATCATCAAATCTGAAACTATTTCCACAATTTCCGAAGGAGATAATTTTTTAAAGGGCACGCCTTCCTTAGAAAGAAACTCCCCTATCGCCTGATCAGTATAGCTAGGCCCTAAAAGTGAAGCTTTTTGCTGATCCCTTCTACCGCTAATCAAACGCTGATTATTTAAATATTTATACCAAACTAAGAGTGCTGCCCCAATTGCCCCGCCCGCATCACCGCTTGCCGGCTGTATCCAAATTTCTTTGAAAGGGCCCTCGCGCAAAATTTTTCCGTTACCCACACAATTTAAAGCTACTCCCCCGGCAAGGCAAAGCTTATCCTGTCCGGTAATTTTATGCACGTGCCTAGTAATCCTTAACATAATTTCTTCGGTTACCTTTTGAATAGAAGCGGCAACATCCATATATTTTTGCTCAATTTTAGTTTCGGGTTTTCTTGCGGGGACGCCAAATAATTTATCAAAATTTTTATTCGTCATTCTTAGGCTGTTACAATACCCGAAATAACGCATATTCAACCTAAAAGAACCATCTTCCTTCAAGTCGATTAAATTATCCAGGATTAAATCTGTATACTTGGGTTCTCCATAAGGAGCTAATCCCATCAGTTTATATTCACCGGAATTAACCTTAAAACCGGTATAATAAGTGAATGCAGAATATAATAGCCCTAAAGAATGCGGGAACTTTAAATAGTGGCTAATTTCTAACTTATTATCTTTACCCGTGCCAAAACTTGTAGTTTCCCATTCTCCAACGCCATCCATAGTTAAAAATGCCGCTTCCTGAAAAGGTGACGGATAGAACGCACTGGCGGCATGGGATTCATGATGCCCGGAAAAAAGGATTTTCCCCGAATAATCCAATTCTTTTCGGATGATTTCTGGAATCCAGAGTTTTTGTTTTAACCATAAAGGCATTGCCTGGATAAATTGGCTGATGCCGGAAGGCGCATAGCTAAGCGAAGTCTCTAGGATGCGTTCAAATTTAACCATAGGTTTATCGTAAAACACAACATAATCGAGCTCTTTTGCGCTAATTCCAGCGTAACCCAAACCCCAATTAATGGCATTTATGGGAAAATTAAAATCATGCTTCTTACGCGTAAAACGCTCTTCTTGCGCGGCGGCAACGATCTCTCCATCGCGCACAATACAAGCCGCGCTGTCATGATAAAAACAGGAAATCCCTAAAATATTTGCCATTTTTCTCCTAAGCACAATACATTTCTCACTAAATTAATCTAATATTATACCATTCTTCCTTAAAAATATCGAAAAAATAATTACTAAATTATTTGCAATGAAGGTAATGGAAAAAATAATTTCCCCCCTGAACTCAAATAGTCTTTCTCCCTGGTAATGATATTTTCTTTGAAATGCCAGGGTAAAACCATGAAATAATCTGGCTTTTTAGCCTTGGCTTGCGCTTCAGAAATAACTGGGATCATGGTTCCGGGAGTAAAACATCCAAACTTATCTTTATTCACTTCGGCAATAAAAGGTATATCCTCTTTTTTCAGGTTACAAAATTGTAAAATTACATTCCCTTTGGTTGAGGCGCCATACCCAAAAATCTTTTTTCCAGAAGCATTTATCTTGCGAATTGATTTTACTAATTCCTCCTTATGCTTAAAAACACGCTCTGAGAATTCTTTATAAGGCCCCATAATTTCTAACCCTTTATCGGACTCCTCGACTAAAACCTTCCCGACGGTTTCTTCTATTGCTCGATAAGCTGAATTTTTCTTTGCCACCGTCACGGAAAAACTCCCCCCATTAATATTATTCATCTCCAAATCGATAATCTTAAGCCCGTTTTTTTCTACCATCCATTGAATCTGCTTAAGGGCATAATATTCCAAATGCTCATGGCAAACCGTATCATAAGCATTTGCTTCCAGCATACTCGGTAAATAAGACTGTTCAAAGATCCAGATGCCATCATCGCTTAAGACTTCGCTGATTTGGCGCATAAAGTCCATGGGTGACTCTAAATCATAAAACATGGCAATAGAAGTAATTACCTTGGCTTTCTTCCCGGGAAAATTTTTTCTTAAGGACCGTTCAGAAAAAAAATCAGGAATTAATTGAATGTAACTAGGGTAGTATTCTTTAAATTTCTTCCCGGAGGGGTCAAACCCAACAAGGAGTAATTCCTTATTTGCATAAGCCTGTAAAAGAGTACTATCATTACTGCCTATATCAATCACTAGATCAGCGCGGGCTAAATCGGAAATTTTTTCGATCTTTTTTACTTTTTTTTGCAGATGTTCTACCATCGACCTATTCAGCCCTGAACGATAACCGTAATTATCTCCATAAAGCTCTGATAAATCATAAGAATGCCTTAGCTGAACCAGGCCGCATGAATTCATGCCTTTGCCTGACTTACACTTTACAAGCTCAAGCGGGCCAGAAGTAATTACTTCGTCCTTTTTCCTGGGGAATACCCCTGTCAATGCCTGAATGCCTAAATTAAGTATCGGCACGAGCTCAGCATTACCGCATATTCGGCATTTTTTGATTTCAGAATACATTTATTGATCTACCTCATTCTTTAACTATATTATTTGACAGCAAAAACTCTTTGATGTCACCAGCAACGATCTCCTGGCCGAGTTCCGTAAAATGACAATGATCATAATAGATCTTTTCATCTTTGTGCTTCTTGAGCGCATCAAAAATATCGAGAAAATAAATATTGTTTTCTTTACATAATTGTTTCATAAATTTCTGAGGTTCAAGTAAATCGATTTTTCCGGGATTTTTCGCATAAAGTTGGACATCCAAGGGAAAACATAAAAAAACTAATTTAAAATTATATATCTTTGAAAGGTTATTCACCTCTTTAAGGTATTTTTCAGTGTTCATTTTTCCGGATTCTAACCATGCTGACCCCCAATCACGGTCAGCTGCAGTAATAAGCTTCTCTAAGGCAGCAGGATCATTTTTCCAGTTGGTATCCTTATGCAGGTCCATCCATCTTTCTCTTCCTTTTTCCCAATGTTTATACTGCATTTTAATCGCTACCTTTGTAACATAAAGATTGAGCCATTTTACAAAAGAGCTTTTTTCCAGTAGATATTTTAATACAGTCCCGCCATAAAAATTCTTCGGACGGGCGAAATCTCTTCCGTCATTTAGATAATAACCTACAATGATAATATCAGGATGAAAATTCACTATCTTCTTTTTTATATAAAAATATTCCTGGGCCAAACAATAATCGGAAACACCTGCATTTATTACTTCAAACTTTTTTGCATTACTTTGCGAATTTAACATACGCTCCAATACTTTGGGCGATGTTTGATCATTATTTACCCCCACTCCTTCGACAATCGAGTCCCCTACAACCGCTATCCGGATAGTATTTGGCGGTTTTACTAAGCTAAACTCCCTATCTTTAAAACTTTGTTGACTAACAGTAAGGGTAACTAGTTTGCCAAATTTATTATCAATGGTTTTATAACCCGGCCTCCAGTCCCAACCAAAGGTATAGTCTGTTTGAAACCTATTAGTTTGCTCAAATTTGGTAATAAAATAATCCTCTGGATAAAAAGCTAAAACTATTCTCCCGATACATTCTAAGAGAATACAAATAAAAACAAACAATATTCCTAAAAAAAATAATTGTTTTAAAAAACCTGGCTGATTCACCTTGCTCGCACTTTTATTCATTTTTCCTCCTAATTAGCAATCACCTCATAGACATCTATTGGCCCAGTTTCCTCTACACTAATCACGCTATTTTCCGAAGCGGGCTCTGCAGGAAAAGATTTCATCAACTTAAGACCTTTATTTTCTGAAATTTTCTCTAATTCTTCCCTGTCTTTGGCTAGCCCTGTATCCAAATAAAGGTCACGGTGCACCAAAACAGCCCTCACACCGATTTCTTTCAAGATCTCAGTTGTCTTAATATCAGATAATTTTCTTATTGATTGCGCCTGTATCTGGGCTAAGGTGCCTGGAATAATATAATTAATCATCGTCTTTTCATGTACGGTCTGATAAAATCTATACATTTCACTCGGAGAATCCGCATCAAGAGGATATTCGGCAATCACGGTCTTTTTAGGCTGCCCCCTAAGCCAGTAATAAACCGCTGGAGACCTGGAAACATCTATTACCCTGAAAGGAGGATAATTCCAAAATTCAAAAAGTACCAAGCTGCAAAAAAGAATGGCCATGGTTTTTTTCTTCTTTTTAGACTTGAATTTTTCAAGAAAGAATTTCAGCCCATATCCTGCCAGCACTGCAATTGCCAACATTACCACTATGCCAAACCGGCAATAAGCCCTATACATAGGCAAAATTTTATAAATAAAAAATCCTGGCATATAAATTTTAAACTGCCCAAACTGCCACCAGGGTGGCTGTGAAAAAAACCAAGCCAGTACTGCCAAAAAGATAAAAAAACCGATAAAAAAATTATCCCCTGTAAACTCCTGGCGCTCAAAGGTTGCCCGTTTACGTTTTAAGCGCCATCCTCTAAAGGCAAAAAATGCAAACACAAGTGGGACCCATCCTAAATAAAGGGTATGCTCAGTAAGGCTAACCCCGTATACTTGAGAACCTAAGAACTGTTCGGTAAATTTTCCGAAGACCGGATGAACCACTGCAGGCAAAAAATAACTTAAAGGCCTTGCTGACTGTTCGAATAGATCATTAAATGGACGGTGATATTGGTTATAAGCAGAAACTACTCTGCCAGAAGAAGCGTTAAAGATATTTTTTATAAGAGGGAAAAACTGGAATGATAGGATAAAAACGGCAAATCCAGCGGCAAAGATCGCGTACTTAATAAACCCTAAATTCTTTGCCAGGGACGGCGGTTTTTTCTCCATTAACCCAGAGATAAACGAATAAATAATAAACGCAGATAATACTAAAAATCCGAAAAACATAATTGAAAAATCAAAAGATAGCAGCAAAAATAGGCTAAAGAAAAACAAGAGAAAATTCTTACGGTTAGTATTTTCCCTTAATAAAATCATGGCGTACAAGCTAAAGACAATTAATTCATTGTAAGACAAACCTAAGTGCTGCCAGATCCTCGCAAATTGATAAGGGCAAAAAGCAAAAATAATCCCGCTGAAGATCCCAGATGACCTTTTTTTTGTTAAATGAAAAACCAGGAGATATGTTAAGAAGGCGCTAAAGAATAAATTAAAAAATACCTGCAGGTTAAAGGCTAAAACCGGATTAGTTGCGATACTTAAAAAATAAATTATCCCCACCCATAAATAAGGGATAAATCCGGATTGGTACATATCAATTCCAAACGGGTAAGCAACTAAAGGAATATGGGAAAAAGAAAGTTTATGCAGGAAGGAAAATTTGATCCTCCAACTGTCCCATAAAGCGCCAAAAGACTCGTCAGTAGAATAAAACCCCGGCACAGCCTTAGAAATGTTAAAAATTAAGGGGAATGTTACTACTACGACCAAGAGGACAAATATAATTATTACTGGCAAATTTTTTTTCATAATTCTCTAGTAATCCTGGCTGAAAGCCTTATGCAAAATATTTGTCCAATCGAATTGCTTTGCTAAATCTAGGGCATTTTTTCTGCATTTTAGATACAATTCTTTTTCCTGAAGCAATCTGACTACCGCGCCTACAAGCTCTTCTTTGCTGTAATTTATCGCTAAACCTGCTTGGTTTTCTTCTATCTGCCTGGCAATTGGAGGAACCCTTGTAATAATCGTTGGTAAACCGCAGGCTAAATACATTTTCGGCTTTGTAGGGTCAGAACCTATCTTTGTCGAATGAGGATCAGGATAATATGTAGCAATACCTAAAGCGCATCTACAAAGGGTCGTATTTACCTCCTGATCAGAAATAATACCGGTAAATTTAACCTGCGCGGACAGCTTATTTTCCTCTACGGCATGTTTCAGCGCCACTTCTAGAGGACCGGAACCAATAATCACCAATTTTACCTCAGGCACCTTTTTCAATATTTCTGGCAAGGCCTCTACAATCAGCTGGACTCCTTGTAAATGAGCTAGTACGCCTAAGTAAACCAGGGTTTTTTCTTCAATTTGTTCTAGTGGCAAGGGCCTAATCACTGATAAATCTATCCCAATGGGAACAAGTAACGGAGCCTTGGTATTTTTGTCAAAATGATATCTTTTATTCCTAATATCAATAATCTCTTGCGCAAGGTTCCAGGTATAATCAGCGTGAAGTACAGAAAATTTATCCAAAGCATGAAAAATATGATTTAAGAGCCGATTTTTAAATCTTACCTCTCCATAATCAAGGTTATAATAGATCACTGTTTTTACTACCCCAAGCTTACGCAGAAAAATCCCGATAATCGTATTCAATGATTCGACTCCGATAAAGATATCAAAAGACCCTTTTAATCTTAAGCTAAAATATAAGGTTGCTAAGATATCCCTAACCTTTAAGAGTAAATAAATAAGCGATATCTCCTTTTGCCTGCCAAATGGCCAATTCACCACATAAAATTTTCTTTTTTCCAACTCTTTACCGTTTTCATATATCTCTTCTATCGCAGAAAGCGTCTGGGATATAGGAAGTGGCTGCCAAATACATACTAAAGATTTTATCTTATTTGCCAAAAGGAAATTCTTTACGGCAAGCGCCGGGCCGCCGAGGGTAGTATGTACACCATTTATAATATGGGTATAACTGGCAATAATCACTTTTTTTTCTGTGAACTTAATCATTTAAAACCGCCTTGATAATGAAATCGGTTGCAAAAAGGCCCTTAAAGATCTTTCCCAGAGGTCTTAATAAAAAATAGCGCATTTTTACCTGGTTATAACCTTCTAGCTGGGTAATTTTGAATCCACTTTCCTCAATCAGCCTTTTAGCGCTTTTCAGGGTAAAAAAACGTAAATGTGATTTGTCCAACACACCGTGCTCGGTATATGCAAAATTACCAAAAAGTAAGCCTAGCCTTACTGTAAAGAATGCTATATTCGGAAGCGAGATCAATAAATAGCCATTTTTCTTTAAATAAGGAGTAGCTCGCTGTAAAACCAGATCTGGCCTGTTTAAATGCTCCAGTACATCAGCAAAAATTATTACGTCAAAAAATGTTTTTTTAAAAGGCAGGTCTTCTTGAGATTCTATATCTATACAACTAATATTTTCACATCTCTTCTTAGCCTCTTGCGCCATTGCCTTATCGGCCTCAACCCCAAAAACTTGGCAATTTTTATTTTTTTTTGCAGATTCCAATAATTTTCCCGTAGCACAGCCAATATCCAAAATTGTCTGGTTATTTTCTAATAATGCATAGATACGATGATTGAAATCATCGTAAATTTGTTCCTTCTGAAGAAATGACTGTGTTTGAACGCTCATTTAAAGCCTATGATTGATTTTATTCCAGTAATAATCGTACAAACCTCTGAAGAACCCTAAATTGCCCCTGAGATAACTGATTTTCTTTGTTTCTATTGTTTTGTAAGGCCAATATAAATTAAAAAAAATCATATTCAGAAATAATTTTAATTTTCCCGAAAAGGAACTTGGCTTAATATCTTTTTTAAAAAAATAGGCCTGGTCCCTGCCGCGCCAAAATGCCCCTCTTGTATCCCCTGACGGATTAACATGGTGCCAAACCATCGCCCTAGGATTAAATATCAGCTTATATCCTCTGTTGCGAATTCTTATAAACAGGTCCCCATCGCCATGAGTAAATTTAAAATTTTCATCAAGTCCGTTTATCTCTTCAAGTACCTGACGCCTGATTCCGGCATTAGTAATACTAAGCAAATCAACGGAAAATGGGCCACCTAATTTAGTCGATTCTAAAAGCGAACCTCCCACACTATATGCCCCACTTTGACATAAAACTCCAACTTCATTGTATCTGCCTTCAAGGATAATATCTTCATAGATTCGGCCAAAGGGCCTAAGAAGCTTTTGTTTTTTTGCATTTTCATGCAACCTCAACATCTCCTGATTATTCTTACTTTCTACTGGCAAAACAGTCGGCCCCCCTACTGCGCCAGCATCGTTAACTTCTTTAAAAGTAGTACAAATTTCTTCAAGCCAACCAGGGACAGCCTCGGCATCATCATTGAGAAATACAACAATCTCAGCTTTACTGTTCTTCCATCCAACGTTAAATAGATGCGTCACATTCCTCGTTGAATCTTGAATCACCCTTACTGAATATTTCCTGAGTAAGCTTGAGGTTTCATCTGTTGAGCCATTATCAATCACAATAGTCTCAAAATCCACAAAGGTCTGACGAGAAAGCGATTCCAGGCATCTTTTCAGGTCATTTGCCCGATTATTAGTCGGGATAACCACGCATACTTCAGATTTATTTTGATTCATGATTAAAATTTAAAATATATGCATAAGCCCCGACAAAAGCTGAAGCTGCTTTTACGAAATAAACATAAAATAAACCGAAAAAAAGAAGTGGGTCCTTTAGTGCCTTATAATGAAAATAAGTCCTCCTAGGCATACTATGATGTATGGCAAGCTGTTTATTAAACCTGTAGGCAGGGATATAATAATAGCCGTAGCGGAAAAATTTACGCGCCACCTCTCTAATCGTCGTAGTTTCATGATGCCAAATATACGCTTCAACAAATTTAATCTTTGCCCCCATCTCAACGATCTGATGATGGATAATCGTATGTTCGAAGGTTATCGGAGGATTTTTCTCAAACTCAACTCTCTTAAAAAAACTAGCACGGAAAAAACGCGGAATTGCCGTTCCCTTGATCGGATCATCATCATGCAAAGAATGAAAGATCTCTTTATCATAAGCGATTACCCTTTCGACAAATGTATTTTTAGTAATTAGTGATTTCTCGAAAAGTGTCACTCCGTCAAAACCTTCTACTTCGCAGGCTTTCACACATTTTTCAACTACATCCGGCTCAAGTACCTGGTCAGAATCAAGGATAAAAATATATTCCCCGCTACTAATATCAGAGCCTGCCTTTCTCGCAGAAGCCAATGTCGGGGCAAATACGATTTTCGCCCCATAGCTTCTGGCAATCTCTAGCGTCTTATCCTTACTATAAGAATCCATAATCACAATTTCAATATTCTTATAGGTCTGCGCCTTTACAGAATCCAGGCACTTCTTAAGAGTTCTTTCGGAATTATATGTGGCAATATTCAGAGAAACTTTTGCAGCCATGTCCATCCTTTATTCTAAAGATTATTTCCCTGGCGCAGTTTCCTTAAATCAGAATCTACCATCATTTTAACCAACTCTTCAAATTTCACGGTAGGTTTCCAACCCAGTTTACGCCTTGCCTTGCTATAGTCACCCATGAGTAAATGCACTTCTGCCGGACGATAAAAAGTCTTATCAATAACTACATGATCTTTCCAGTTAAGGCCAACGTGGTTAAAAGCTAGCTCTAAAAATTCTTTCACAGAATGCGTTTCTCCGGTAGCAACTACAAAATCTTCAGCATTATCCTGCTGCAACATCAGCCACATTGCTTTGACATAATCCCCTGCAAACCCCCAGTCGCGCTTTGCCGCGATGTTGCCTATGGGTAAATTTTTGGAAAGCCCTAATTTTATTTCCGCAACCTTATATGAAATCTTTCTTGTGACAAACTCAAATCCTCTGCGCGGGCTCTCATGATTAAAAAGAATGCCTGAGATCGCAAATAAACCATATGCCTCACGGTAATTCCTGGTGAGATCAAATCCTGCGACCTTAGAAATACCATACGGAGAACGCGGGTGAAAAGGGGTATTCTCATTCTGGGGAGTCTCCCTAACCTGGCCAAACATTTCGCTGGAAGCCGCAAAGTAAAGTTTGCATTTCGGAGCCTTTTCTTTTATCGCCGATAAAACAAAATGGGTTCCGTTGATATTTGTATTAATCGTGGAGAATTCATCTTCAAAAGAATAACTCACAAAACTTTGTGCTGCCAAATGGTAGCATTCATCAGGTTTTACTTTTTCAACCACATTAAATATACTCGGGTAGCTTTCTAAGGATGCCGGATACAAAACAATTTTATTTAGCAGGTGCCGCAACCTCCAAAGGTGATGCTGGGGGTCTTCAAGGGCAACACGCCTGACCATGCCATAGACCTTGTAACCCTTTTCTAATAAAAATTCCGCCAAATACGAACCGTCCTGCCCGTCAATGCCGGTAATAAAGGCCTTTTTCTTCATTTTTTCCTCCCATAATTAAAATACAAAAATAATAAAATTGATAAAGAAATAAAAGTCACAACATTTGCGACAATGATAATCGGGTCCTTTCGGTATAATCCGTACAGGATCCAGAGAAAAACACCTAAAGCAAGTTGCAACAAAGTAATAAGACTAAGGTCCTTTTCTGATTTTGTCTTTAATACTTTGATGATTTGCGGAAAAAAAGAAAACATCGTTAAAATAGCAGCGCAAGTGCCAACAATCTCCCAGATCATTTCTCTCCCCGAAAATCAAAAACATGACCAAAAACTTTTTTTAAAGCCCGGGCAGAATAAGTTAAATCATCAAGATCTCTTAAAGAAAATAACTTCCTGAGAATAAATTCGGGCGCGAAAGAAACCTTATACATCTCCTGGACCAGCTCCATCACCTTTTGGCTAGGCATTGGGGTTTTCATTACCGGCTGTTTCATATCATAATCATCCCAATCCAGGCTA
>JAQUNE010000003.1 GCA_028717765.1 Candidatus Omnitrophota bacterium
TTCAGGAATACCGATTCCCCTAAATCCAAATAGAATGAAATGGCCTCTTTCAGGGATTCCCTGGTTTCCAATAACGGAGATAATATAATGTCGAAGCTAAGCGGCAGGCCGGATTTTATAGCGCAATCCCTCACTTCCAGTATCTTCCGGTTTGTTTCCATGCGATTATAAACTTCTCTTCGGAATTTTTCCGAACCGCTCTGTAATCCCAGGCTTAACCTGGAAAGCCCCGCCTCTTTCAATTTATTGATCGTTTTTTCGTTTAAAAAGTTAAAATGGAAAAAAGCAGTGAATGGTAGGCCGATATTTTTTTTATACTTGATGCAAAATTCGTCAAGTTCGTCGTTATAATAAGGGAAAACTTCGTTGTGTAAATGGACAGCTTTAATGCAGGGATAGAATTCCTTTGCTTTTATAAGTTCGGCGATAAGATTATCTACGCTACGTTTTCGGAAGAATTTCGAGTTATGGTCGGCTATGCGGTGCATGCTGCTGGAGTTACAGTAACTGCAAGTAAAAGGACAGCCTTTCGCCGCGATGGTATGATAACTTTCTTGTTGGTTGCTTTTTAAGGGCATATCATCATAAGACAGATACAAGTAAGTCTTCATCTTTTCGAAGTCCAAAGTGGAATAAATTCCATCAAGATCATTGATCAGAGGCCTGGTTTCGTTTTTTATGATTCTCTCTCCATCTTTATACCAGATACCCTTTATGGAATCTAAAGAATCTCCTGTTTCCATACGTTCGATTATTTCTAAAAGCGTATATTCGCCTTCCCCGATACAAACCATATCTCCGTAAGGGATACATTCTTCGGGACATAAACTTGCATGATATCCGCCGAAAATAGTCTTTATATTCGAAGATTCTTTGATGGCTTTCGACAATTCAATTGCTTCTTTATAAAAAGTTGAAATAAAACTGATGCCAACTATGTCAATATCCTCTTTTTTTAAGAACCCGATAAATTTATTGATTTGTCGTTGGTCTAAGAATTCGTCCGGAGAGCGTGGCATATCCCTAAGAAAAATATTGATCACATCCTTGCCTTTTGAGAGTAGATACGATGAAATAGATATTATCCCCAGGCTTTCCAGGCAATACAATGAAACCAGAGCTGTTTTAATCCTGTTTTTTCCCATAGTAATCCTTTTTATTGAGCGGTTTCAAATAATCACTTATGCTTAGGTATCTTCGTCTTAGCCAGTATTTTCTTAAAGGCAAAAACTGCAAGGCGAAATATCGCAAAGCATGCTTTCTTTAAAGGCGGTACAAATATTTTTCTGCGAAATGTTTCATTATTTATTGCTTCTTTAACCAGCTCGCAGATTCGTTGACTGGCATTGCCGTCACGTTTATACCAAAACTTCTCAATATGTTTATTGAATGCCGCTTCGTTTATCTGCAAGATTTCCTTGGATCGTAAAACCAAAGGCAATTCGCTTATATGGCAATCGGCACCCAGCCATTCAAATTCTATAACACGCCAACCAACTGTGCTATAATGGCTACAAAAATTACGCAGATATTTTGATTGAATGACCTGATTATTCGCATCCCTGATTAAACCTTTTAACCCGCATCCATCATAACGCTTTGTTGGAAAGATTTCTTTTTTTCTCCCCTCATCAGTCAGGGAAGCTTCGTGGAAATTTACAGCAACGGAGTTTTTTCTATAATTAGACGCTTCTAAAATAACAGAACTATCTACGCTAACGATAAACGAACACAATTTCATTGCGGTATCCACATCCCAGGGTTTTATAACAGGAATCTCAGGATAAAGTAACTTGTTGCTCATCACGTGCATACCCCGGGGCCTTTTATGGCCTGTCCATTCCTCGGGGTGCATACGGATGATTACTTGATATTCGGAATCCTTTATATGTCCTAGGATCTTCAGATAAAGTTCTTTAGCCCAATCATCTATTCGCTGTACTGCCCCCGGGCAAAAAATAACAAATGGCCTACCTCTGTCAAGGTTATATTCCTTATAAAAATAATTCCGCTTAGGCTCTGGGACTTCCTCAAGCACAGAATCAAAGCGTATATCTCCGGTAATATAAATTTTTTCTTCAGGAAATTTTTGATTTGAAAGGGTGTTCCGTTTATAGGCCTCGGATGGCAAGACGAAAATATCCGGCCCGAAATGATATGAGAAAAATTCCGGGGTGTCGTTTAATTGAATCGTAAAGCTATTGAAGATTTTAAAAAGGTTATGTATTTTTTCCAGTCCTTTTATTGAGCTCATAATTACTAAATCGGCTTTAAAAATATACCAGATAAGCTCTTTTAATGAATTTACGGGTAAGGCATTTATATCGGAAAAATGCGGTAAAGATAATCTTTCCTTGGGGACTCCTGCGATCAACATCTCTTTTCTCCTGCGGACATTATCGCTTAAAACGCAGAAATCTACCGTAGCGTATTTCTCGCGCAGTAATCTGACTAGTTTGAACATTCGCGTTTCAAAATTAACGCTCCAAAAAGGCATAAGCACAAGTATTTTAGGGGCAGCCATTTTTTTCATTCAGTCCGGTCCTTTACTAAAAAAAGTTCCTTGTAACCACATACGCTCTGAGAGCCAGAAATTTCAAGTTTGCGTAATTTAAACAATCCGGTCAGGTATTCTTCCGTGATATTCCCTAAAGGATCTGCTTCGGTTGATTCGGCTTCTCCCCAGAGGATAATAAGCATTCCCCCCGGTTTGATTACTCTTAACCATTCCTTAACAGTGCGTTGCGGGTCCATTGAGTGATCAAAGCTATTAGAAAAGAGCACGCTAAAGCGGCCGGACCATTTCTCGGGCAACTCGTCGAAAGACCCGATAAAAATATCCTTGCGCCTGGCATCCGGATTGATCTCTGCCCCTACTACGGCATTTTCTTTGATATCGGTAACCGATGAGCGCCCAGTCATCCCTTCGACACAAGGCAATAACGAATGCGGGTAAGGCTTACCGGATTCTAAGGCTTGGATAATCTTTGACCAGGGACGGGGCGAATTTAGCGCGATCCTGAAGAGGTCAACTTCTCTTCCGTTACGAGTGCCCATGCAGACCACAGGGCCGATTTCCTCATTAAAACGATGTTCTTTAATGATACGGATATACCTTAAGATATCTTTCATTGAAACCTTGCAATAGGAGAATTTTTTCCTTGATCTTTCGATCTGCGTTTTAATATATTTTGTGCGCTCTTCGGCTCTATACATCTTCAATCCCTGATGTCGTATCTAATTTTATATTGCGAAATTGTAAATCATAAAGGATTTTGTAAGTCGGCGATTTTAGTAAAAGCTGTTCATGTTTTCCTATTGCCTCGATCTGCCCGTCATTCAACGCTATGATTTTATTTGAGTGTAATATGGTCGAGAGCCTGTGGGCGATGACGATTGCGGTAGAATTCTGGAGAATTTTATCGATTGCTTCCTGGACCTGTTTCTCTGATTCGCTATCCAGGGAACTTGTGGCTTCATCAAGGATTAATACCTGCGGTTTTGAAACAATGGCTCTTGCTATCGCAATTCTCTGGCATTGCCCTCCGGAAAGTAATATCCCCTTTTCTCCTATATTGGTCTCGTAACCATGGGGCAATTCCGTAATAAATTCATGCGCATTGGCTATCTTCGCGGCCTTTAAAATATCTTCTTCAGGAATATCAGACCTGCCGTAAGCAATATTATTTTTTACGGTGTCGTTAAAAAGCGTGCTTCGCTGGGGAACCACGCCGAAGATTCTACGGTAGTAATCATATTTTAATTCTTTTAAATTAATACCATCGATAAAGATATTACCTTTCCCAGGGTCATAGAACCTTAAAATAAGATCTACCAAAGTAGATTTACCTGATCCGCTAGGTCCGACAATTGCAACAATCTCGCCCTTTTTTACCTCAAAATTAACTTTATCAAGCACCGGGCCGTTACCGTATGAAAAAGACACATTATCAATTAAAATATTCTTCTCAAAGTCATTTTTTACGATATTTCCGTCGATAATCTGCGTTTTGGTCTGCAGGATCCTATCAATCCTCGAGTATGAAGAGACCAGTGCTTGTATCCAGCTAAAGGTAACAGCAAGTTTATTGATCGGGGTTATCAGCAGTTGTCCGACGAAGATAAAGAGCACAAAACCATGAATAGAAATCGTTCCTTTCATCAGCTGCAGAAAAGCGATTATAAATATTCCTACTATAGCAAAAGAATCGAAAACCGCCCTGCTTTCCTCGCCAAATTGCTTTATGGCGCCTACCTTTACGTTAGATTTAGCCATTTTTTTTATGCCGTCAGCTAACTTATTAAGTTCGTACTTTTCTCCGCTGAACGATTTAATGACCCTAATAGAGGTAAAAGCCTCATGAAGCAAGTTAGACAGCTCTGCTCTTTTATCCAACTTATTGCTGACCGCCTTGCCCATTGGTCTTTTGATAAACTCAGTAAATCCAAACTGCATTAGAATCAGCACAATCGAACCGATAGTCAGGTAAAAACTTGTACTAAAAAGATAGCTTGCGTAGATTATTACTAAAAGGCTATGATGAAAAATTCCCCTGACCAGGGGGCCTATCCCGTTTGCCGTTTCGTAAGCGTCTAACATCACACGGGACATTAGGTCTCCGGACCTCTGCTTGTTGAAAAAACCTATATTTAATGACAGAATATGCGTTAATAAGTCCATTTGAATAAGGTTAGTCGCTTTTGTTTCAATCTTTAAAGATAAATAGAATGCCAAGTAGTTGACGAGTGTGGCAATGATTACAAGCAATAGGTAAATACTGAGTAAAAGAAAAAGCAACTTCCACTTATTATCAGCATCGTATCCAGAGAGAGACTTTATTACCCTGCTGCCGAGGCTGTTAAGGTCAAGTAGATTACCTTTGACCGCCTGGTCAGTACTCGGGCTTTTTTCTCCGATTATAATAGTCATTACCCCGGATAGCGCTATTGGTTGAGCAGTGGTGATGAGATTCGATATGAATGTTACCAGGATCAAAGTGAATATTATCTTACGGAATGGCCAGGCATAATTCCGGATAAGAAGTTTTAAGGAAGACCAGGTATTATTTTCTATATCGTTTATTCTATCCATTTTATGAGTTCAAATACTTCAGCAAGTTTCACGCCTATCCTTTGCCCTGCATTTTCCGCTTCGTTTCTGAAAAAATTGACCCATTTTCTTCCAACGCGATCATACTCTGATTTGTGGGCCTTGATGGCCCTTTCTTTTATTTGCCAGGTATCAGTTATATCAACATAGAAATTACCCCTGAAATCAACGGCTGAATGGTACCAATTACTTCTATACATAAGGAACTTCTTAACGTGTCTTCCGGAATGAAGCGAAGATTTGGCAAGGGCTACGTGATCATGATGAATATCGCCTATCCAATGCGTATAAATCAAGTCAATTTTTTTCTCATCGACTATCTTTAGCAATTCGGAATTTATTTCTTCGCAGAATTCAAGTTTAAGAGTCTTAAAATTACCGCATATTAATTTAGCTTTTAGGATCTTCGCGGCCTTCCTGCCTTCTTCATAAGCAGTTTTTTTACTCCGGACCATTCTATGCGCATAGCTTGAATATCCGGAATCTGTAGCGATATAGATGTATACTTTATCTTTTCTTTTAACGTGCCTTGCGATAGTCCCTCCGCATCCAAGCTCCACATCATCAAAATGTGCTCCAATAATTAAAACATTCATTTAACACCTCCTGAGTATTTCCCTTGATTGTTTTATGCCGCAATTTAATAATAAATCAATCGAACTTAAGTAAGGAATGAATTCCCCATGTAGTTGTGGATAAATAGGGTGCTTAAATTCATGCCAAATTACCTTGATATCTGCATCATCAAATGGCTTTTGTAAAAAATAATTCTTAGCTCCAATGCCTGATAGATAAACGGAAGCGCCGACTTTCTTTAAGATATCGACTAAGAGATCATTTTTCTTGCCATCCGGATTCAATGTGCTCGCAAGAACTGAAGAAATCTTAATATCAAATAACATTAAAAGTAACTCAATAGATTTGAGGTTAAAATCTATTAACTTATCGCATTTAAAACTGTACAGATCTTTAATATAAGGAAATACTTCTTGAAAATAAGCAGCTTTTTTATAATTATTTTTTATCAAATTTAAGTTATTCCCCCGCCAGTTTACGTCAGAAGACAAAATTACTTCGTTAATAGCGTTTTTTCCAGAATAACCCTGGATAGCTATCGTTATCCATTTTTCTCCATCCGGTGTTTTTATTTTATCCCTGTTATTCCAACTTTTGCTTGTTTTATGCACAAACTGGACATTATCAAGGATCACCCATAAATCGGCTTGAAGAAATTTTTTAAAAAATGCCAAATGCGGCAGGAAATCAGGCTGATGAATTACTGCAATTTTTTCTTTAAGATTAGTCTGCATGGTTTCGGTTAAACCCGCCTAAATCCCCTGAAAGCCGTATCTTTTTTAAAATACAGCTTCTTCAGGCTTATTTTGATTTGTTTTTTTTGATAACCGTAATAATTATCTAGTAATCTTAGATTTGCGTTATACAAAGCTTTGTAATATTGCCTTTCGCTTAGGTTGGTAAAATTAACGCTCAATAGGTCCGAATTAATATGCTTATTCTCATAAAAATCTTCGATGCCTTTTAATAATCCTTGTTTTATTGCGTAATAATACAATGGTGAGCCGGGGTAGGGAGTAACCGGCCTTATTGTTCTGAGCTGGGCGTGGTCATCGTATTTCAAAAGGAATTCGACTCCTTTTTGTAACGTTTCCACAGTCTCTCCGATATTTCCAAAGATTATGTTAAATCCCGGGCTTATGCCTTCCTTAATAGTATTTTCTACCCCTTCGGCTATCTGCTTTACTGTCAGGACTTTATGCATGATCTTTAGCATATTATCATCAAGTGACTCGATCCCATAGGATATAAAAACACAGCCTGCTTCTTTCATTAATCTCAAGACTTCCGGCTTGGCATAATTCAGCCTTCCGGAGCAGAACCATTTGATATTCAATTTCGCCTTAATAAAGCTTTCGCATAATTCAGTGGTTCTTTTAATGGAACCCATAAATAATTCGTCCAAAAAAGCTACATATGAAACGTTATAATTCTTTTTTAATATCCGCACTTCTTCAACGATGCCTTCTGCTTTACGGGGCCGATAACCTTTATCCATCCGATAACAAAAATTACATTGGAAAGGGCAGCCCCTGGCAGTCAAAACAAACATCGACTTTTCACCACGCAACATATGCGGATAAGGCGTCAAGGTATAATTATCCATGGGGAATAAATCCCATGCGGGAAAAGGTATCTTGTTTATCTCTTGTATAGTAGACCTTCTGGGCGTCTGTATGCAATTATCAGCATTCATATAGGCAATACCTTTTACCCCGGATAGAGATCTTTTCATTTTAACAGCATCAAGCAGCTCTATAATTGTCTCTTCTCCCTCTCCTATCACAAGCACATCGGCTTTGGTTTTCTTTAGAAAATACTCCGGCTCAGGAGAAACAAGGTGTCCGCCAAGCAGAAATATAGGTTTATTTTTCGACCTGTTGATCGCTTCTGCTGTATTTAATATTTGCCTGTATTGATAATAACCACCGCAGCTTCCCATGCCAATAACATCAAATTTCTCCTTATTAAGTAGTTCCGTAAGGTGCGAATACGGCCAGTGATATACATCCTGGTTGTAAATCCTTACTTCATGCCCGTGCTTTCTGCATACGGAAGATATATACGCTAAGCCCATGGGGAAAATAGGCGTATTTGAATCGTTATCATAAGCGACTAATAAAATTTTCATATCATCAATTATTTTTTACTACGGCGGCCTCTATCTGCATATAAATATTTTCTATCCCGGAGGTACCTAAATTATTAAGCCCGGCGTTGCTCATTTTTTCGATATCCAGGGTTCCTTTAAAGGCACCGGTGTCCAATTCTTTATAGTACCCGGCGAAAACTGAAGAGCCTATATTTTGCAGGAGAAGCCCGTTATCCACCTCGGCTAGTTCATTTGCTATTATTATACAAGGCAACCCCGAAGCGTTTGCCTCGAAAGGCGTGATCCCCCCTCCGGTAATTGCCAGGTCATAGTCATAGAATTCTTTGATAATAGACGGCACATTGTCGATGATCCTAAAATCTTTATCAGCGATCGAATTTAGCTCATCCCTGTGTTTAAAATTAGGGCCTATTATTATTGTGGCAGAGGCATGTTTATTTTTTAAGATTTCTATAACCTTGAGCGTGACGCCGTAAGTATCGCTTCCCCCAAGGCTAACAATAATCTTCTCGCCTTTTTTTCTTAGTCTTCTAAAATTATCTATTTCTTTGTTCAAAATCAGATAATCTGTGCCCTTGAACACGTTAATGCCCTTTAAGGGATAATTAAAATTAAATGCTAAACTGCCAAAGTTGATATCAGCAATAGCGGCACCGCTACCCCGGTCGTCAAATGTAATAAGCATTACATTATTTCTCTTAACGTTATGTGCATGTTCAATCTTAGTCTCGAGTCTGTCATTTATCCAAAAATCGATGTCATACTTTTTTATTAAAACGCTTTCCCAATTTGAGCGAGTATCGTCCAGGTCTACGGTTTCAAAACAAATTTTCTTTTTTTTCAAAATAGATATCGAATTATCATCAACGTTCAGGAATAATATGTATTTCTTCTTCTTTTGTTTCAAAAATTCTATGATGTTCAGGGCTCTAAAAAAATGCCCCATCCCCATTTTATGCGAGGATTCTATGCATACCCCAAACCCGCTCACAGTATCGCCTCTTTCTTAAATATTTCTGCTAGCTCTATGGCTTTTTGAGTCGGAATAAATTCATTTTGGGCGTTTTTAGCAATATAATCTGCCATATCCAGGTCCCCTGGCGTATCTACTGTAAGTCTTATATCTGGCCTGTTCTTATCAGAATTAACGCTCAAAATGGTAGTTTTAAAAAAATCTGGGTTTTCCAGCAGGTACTCATCAACGTGTTCAATATGATGCGGCAATTTAGCTTCGTAGTAGCTTTTTTCTAACGCTGCAAAAGTGAATATTTCTGCACCTACTCCAACAGGCAGGGATTTAAACGAATTAGTAAAGTCAGAAGATGAGCGTAAGTGTAAATCAATCAAATTATCCAATTCTTCTATATCCACAAATGGATTATCTCCTGTAAGCCGCACAATATGTAAAAAACCAAATTTTTTAGCACATAAATAAAATCTTTCTAATACATTCTCGTTACTTCCTCGGAAACAATGGATGTTTATACTCTTGCAGAAGTATTCTACGATGTCATCTTCCGGAGAGCTCGAAGTTGCTAATACAGCCGCTACTTTATGCTTGAGAAAAGATATCCTGTAGAAAATATGTTCAAGGATAGGCTTATCCCCGATTTTCTTTAGGATTTTTCCTGGTAAGCGCTTTGAAGCCATGCGCGCCTGTAAAATAATTCCTATTTTGTTCATTTAAGAAAAGTCTTTCTTCACGATTAAAACGTCTCTATTAATATCCCTCTTAGCTTTTTTCTTCAAAATTTTTTCAAGCCATTCGGGAGAAAGGCCTCTGCCTGGCCTCTTGATAGAAATATTATCCGCAGTAAATCTTTCACCTGCCTTAATTTCCTTTGTTGTCACCAAACTTTTGCGGTTATTCAATCTGTTCTTATTTTCCTGACCGATAGGGGATTTTATCCCATTACCAAGCATTTTTTCTACAATTCTTATACTCTTGATTAAATCTTTCATCTCATTTGGAGTAGAAGAAAGCATATGGTCCGGACCATTAGCGTTCTTATTCAGGGTGAAATGCCTCTCTATAACCCTTGCTCCTAAAGTAACCGCCGCCATCGATGCTAAAGTAGATACAGTATGATCCGAAAAACCAATAATAAATCCAGGGAATTTTTTTTGTAATGTTTTTATCGCGTTCAGATTCACGAATTCAGGATGAGTAGGATATTCAGAAACCGTATGTAATATAACAATCCTGGTATTTCCCTCTTTAAGCATGGCGGAAACAGACTTCTCGATCTCTTTTAATGTGCACATGCCGGTAGAAAGAAAAATCGGCTTTTTCTTTTTAGCCACATACCTCAATAGAGGGATATTGACTGCATCATCCGCTCCTATTTTATAGGCCCTTACCTTTAAAGATTCCAACATATCGACATCTTTGAAGTGTGAAGGAGTAGAAAACCAATCTAAACCTTTTGATTCAATGTATCTAAAGATTTTTCTGTGAAAACTTTTAGATAATTCGTATTTTTTAAAGTATTCATACTGCGATATCGATCCTGTATTTTCCATATCAAACAACGCATTTTTTAAAGCAAGATTTTGCGCGGTATATGTCTGAAGCTTTACACAGTCCACCCCGGCTTCTTTAGCCGCATCTACTAATTTGGCTGCTTCTGTGTAAGAATGGAAATTGCCCCCTATTTCAGAAACAATATATGTTTTGCATTTTTTTTGCGGCATAAATAATGCTTCGAAACTCATATCTCACTCTCTTTCATTGGGTCTAGTATCAAAAACAGGTCAATCCTTTATTTCGTAAGTAATCTTCAAACATTTTGAACAGATAGGATGGTCATACCATTTTTTTTCTAAGAAATACCCTCTTAAGCGAAGTATTGCCGCTCCATTCCAGATATCTTTTAAACTGTTCTTTTTGATATTGCCTATACATAATTCAGAAGAGAATGGAGCGCAACATGGCAATACGGAACCGTCACCTAATATGATCGCTCTTTGAAAAGGCTGAGAACAAGTAATATCGTCTAGCGTAACAGTTGTCCTTTTGCTGCTTTTCGGTATCAGATAATTTTTATTTTCGCTTAATACCTGGGTTAAATATTCCTGCACTGAGATGTAATCGACTTTATCTTTCCAAAAATTAAACCAAGCTTCGGCTTCATGTTCGTTAATAGAATTTTTTACGAAAGATACCCTGACTACCGGAAAGATCTTTTTCATTTTCTTTCTCAATTTAAGAAAGCGTTCTATATTTGCCAAAACTTTTTTATAATCGCTGCCTACCCTGACCTGTTCATACACCTTGGCGCTAAATCCATCAAAACCAATCAGCATTCTTGTTATTCCGCTTTCCAAGATATTTTTGCTTGTTTCTTCGTCTAGTAATAAAGCGTTTGTGTATATGTATGTATCTACGACATTTTCTACATCCATAATCCTTTTTATTCTTTTAAATATATTCTTGTCTAAAAGGGGCTCGTTGGTCCGGTTCATCGCGACTGACGGAATATCCATTTCTTTGATACCTGAGATTCCCGCTTCAAATACCTCGACAGTCATCGGCTCTATATGCTTATAGCTGGTAGAATGTATACACATCGGGCATCTTAGATTACATTCGGAGGTCGTTTCAAACAGTAAATATAGCAATTCGCTTTTACTGTTATTATTTTCACTCCATCTCTTGCGATATTGTTCGAATCTTTCTCTCTTTGGGTGGTGTTGTGCAATATACATATTTATATCGCCATACTTAGAATATTCTGTCGTAAAAATCGACATTACGGATTCTCCTTAGCCTTTTCTGCTCTCTATCGCTAAAATATCGCTAATACCTTCTTTAAAAGAAAATCTTGGTTTCCATCCTAGAGCTTTGTTTATGCGCTTATAGTCAGCTACTGTCTCGGGAATTTCGTGCTTCCTCTCAATGCCCAAAAAAACGCATTCAGTTTTTTTCTCGAAACACTCCATGATCGTCTCTGCGATTTCCCTGATAGAAAAGGAAACCCCATAACCAATATTAAAAATATTAAAGCCGTATTCATGATCCACAACCAAAGAGCAGGCCTCTATAAAATCTGATATATAAAGATAATCTCTCTTAGGCTTAGCATCTTTTAGTTCTATAACCCCTTTTTCCTTAATCTGTTTAAGGATAGAAGGAATTAAAAAACGCTCATTTTGACCCTCTCCGTAAATGTTAAAAGGTCTCAGTATGGTAACCTTTATCCCCTTATTCTTTGCATAAAGCCTGCATAACTCTTCCGCTTGCCATTTTGAATGGGCGTATGGATTATTAGGATTCACGGGATGGTTTTCGTCAATCGGTAAATATTGCGGTAAGCCGTAAATGTAACCACTTACATAGATTAACCTGGCGTTTTCTTTTAAGCAAAAATCAAGCATTTTTTGTGTACCAATTATATTAGTCCTATAAAAATCTTCCGGGCGTTCCCAACTATCTGGTACGAAAGTCTCACCGGCTAAATGGAATACCACATCTATGCCTTTATCCTTAAAGGCAGAACAAGATTCTATTTTAAGGACATCAAAACCAAGGGTCTTGGATAAAGGATATACGGAATGCCCTTTTTCTTTTAAGGTACCAACAAGGTGGTTGCCTATAAAACCCGTTGCGCCCGTGACCAATACTGAATGTCTCATTTTAAAATATTCTTCATCGGCTAATAAATCGAGCTCATTATAAAATCTGAAATTTTCTTGCAGTAATCTTCCTTTACGCATTTATCTACCCATAGATTTAATATTGTGTCGCCCAAAAAGACGGATTTTTCATCCGGGGATTTCTTTTTAGAAGAGGGATAGATGTATGATAAAGGCGGAAACCAACTACTGACAAGAAACCTTTTAAATAGCATTTTCTTTAACAAGCTGTTTCTCGATTGTTTAGCAATAAAAATATTGAATCTCCAAGGGACTGAACCATGTTTAAATTTCATGCATTTTATCTTCGAATGAGCGGAAAATAATTTATAGAATTTATTAGAGAGTAATACCCTATGAGAAATATTATCCTCAAGGCGATTCAGTTCAAGGATTATTTTTTTAGTATATAAATTATCATATATTAATAGCATATCTTTTTTGTAAACTTCGAATAATTCTACGAAAACCTTGGAAAAATAATAAAATTGACTTAACTCGATATTATTATAAATAAACTTATAAAACTGGGGTAAAGTTAATCTTAAACCCGATGGTTTACTATTTAATAGACCAGGAGAAGATATTAATTTTTCGATACTTTTTTTAAGGCCGGATGAATTTACCTGGACTGCGCCTCCATGGCCTGCCTCTATGATTTTTCCTGAGCCAAAGCTTAGTATAGCTATTGATGAGTCTATCCTTTCTTTATCATTTGTCGGAATTCCAAATGCCTGGGCATAATCCTCTATCAAGATCCAGGTTTTCTTTTTACAGATATCTACCGCTTCAGAGATATCTACATTTTGGCCGTACATATATGGAAAAATAACTGCCGCTATATCTGGATCCGAAACGGATTTCAGTTGTTCTATATCTATACACCCGGTATCCGCGCATATATCCAGATAATAAGGCTCGTTCCCAGAAAACAATATTGCCATCAGGACATTGAGGCATGTATTGTCTGGGATGGCAACTTTTTTTTTCCTAAGGCCTAAGGCGCAGAGCAATAAATAGATTGCCGTAGTGCCGTTACCTGTCAAAATCGTATGTTCAAATCCGGTCCTATCGGATAATCTTTCTGTTAGCCTGTATTCAACTTTCATGGTTATCTTTGATTACGTAATCATCAAAACAAAATACCTGTCCGTTTTTTAGGCTGACATTGATCCTTTTCGTTTTTCTGGGCAGGTAACAATGGTTACAAACCGGCAGTAATTCTATCCCCTTATTTAGGGAGTGGGCTTTTCTGGCTTCGTTAAATGCCTTGCCGTTCCAGATCTCAATAAGCGAAGAATTTCTGATATTACCTATTATGTATTTGGCGTTTTCGTCGTTTATGCATAACGGAACGTTCCCGTCCGAAAAAATTGTAAGCCTCTGCCATATAAAAGGGCAATCAAATTTCTCTTCCAATACGATCTGTTTATCATTTAAGCTGCGGTTATAATCTATCAAAGGATTAGTGGCAATATTGTCTACGTAAGGCGAAAAAGCATCATAAAATGCCTGCGGGTCATCTTTTATCTGGGTCCATATGCTTTGTATTTTTAAAACAGGTTTTACAGAACTGAATTTATTTTTTAATTTTGAAAACATCTTTATTTTATCGTACATCTCGTCAAACTTTGCGGGCCTTCTTATTTCTTCATATTTATCATTTAAACCGTCAAATGATATTGTAAGCCAGTCTAATCCAGCCTTGATTATTTCTTCGAACATTTCTGGCGTAATTGCGACGCCGTTCGTCAAAGAAGATACTTCAGGTATTCCTGCTTTTTTTGCGTATTTTATCATCTCAATAATATCGGGGTTGATGAACGGTTCCCCTCTATAGCTAAGCCTTAGCGCATATACGTTACTTGCGGCACATTCGTTAACAATCTTCTTGAACAAGTCCATATCCATAAATTGCTTAACAGCGTTTTTTTTAAAGTCCTCCGTTATCCTATAACACATCGGACAATACAAATTACAGACACTGGAAGTTTCAATGTCGACTAACAACGGCGCTCTATTAAGTTTGTGTTTTTTAGGGTAGTTATTCCATTTATATCTCTCATAAAAATACCTTAATCTGTGCCCTTTTGATTTACGATAATGAAAGATAAAATTCCGGAATCTAGATAGCGCAAATTGGCCTTTATTTATCCTCATTTTAAATATATACCCTTGTTCCTTTCGAACTCGCTAATGGCCTGGGCATAATCATCCGATTTTCCTATGTCTAGCCAGCGCCCCTTGTGAATTTTTACCGCTACATTTTTCTTTAACCTGATCAAACGCAGCATTAGGTCATCAAATCCAAATGCCTTGTCTCTAGGGATAAAATCCAATATTTTCCTGTTGGCCATATAAATACCCATGCTTACCTCAAGCGCAGAAACGGGCTTTTCGCGAAAACCAATAAGCATATTTTTTTTGTCCGTTTTTAATACGCCGTATTCAACTACCTGTTCCCTGATAAAAGAAGAAATCGTAAAAAGGTTACTGTGCCTGACGTGATACTCAAAAAAACTCCTGTAATCTAAGTCGGTAAACACATCTCCGTTCATGATTAAGAAATTATTCGGCAAATCTTTTATTAGCCTTAACGGTCCCATGGTATTCAAACAGTGTTCTTCCTTAGAATAGTCTATTTTTGTGCCCCATTTTGAGCCATCGCCGAAAAAAGCCTTTACCAGGTCCGCCTGATGATTTACCGCCAAGGTAATATGTTTAAAACCATTTACTGAAAGCTGGCGGATTATGACCTCCAGTATCGGGTATTCTCCAATCGGCATCAAGGACTTTGGCAAGACAAGGGTAAAAGGCTTTAACCGTGTCCCCTTCCCCCCTGAAAGGATTACCGCCCTCTTAGACATTATAGATACCCTCCTTATATGCTTTTAAGTTATCGCTATTAACAAACCATTCGATAGTCTCCTTAAGCCCGGCCTCAAGAGAATATTGCGGTTTGTATCCTACAAGTTTTTTTATCTTAGAGTTATCGCAAAGCAGACGCATTACCTCGCTTTTTCCCGGCCTGAATCTTATTTCTTCTTTTATCAATCGCGCGTCGGAACACATCAACCCTTTTATTAGCTCAAAAAGTCTCTTTATGGAGATGTCGGAGTTAGAACCAATATTGATAGTTTCTCCTATTGCTTTATCGCTGCTTGCTATATTAAGCAGGCCCGCGCAGGTGTCTTTTACATAATTAAAATCGCGCCGGGGTGCGGTATTCCCCAGCCTGATCGCTTCTCTTCCGGATGCTATCTGCGTGATAATAGTCGGTATTATTGCTCGGGCTGACTGTTTGGGGCCATAAGTGTTAAACGGCCGGGCGATGCATACCGGGAGGCCGAAACTCCTAAAGAAACTTTCCGCTATGGCATCTGCCCCAATCTTACTAGCCGAATATGGAGATTGGGGTTGCAAAGGATGTTTTTCATCAATCGGGATATACTTGGCTGTACCGTAAACTTCACTGGTAGAAATATGCACAAGCCTCTTTGCGCCGTTCTTTAGCGCCGCTTCGCAAATGTTAAGGGTTCCGGATATATTGGTATCTACGTAAGACGATGGCGCCGCGTAAGAATAAGGAATAGCGATCAGGGCTGCGAGATTAAAAATAACGTCAGTATTTTTTGACGCCTTATTTATAAAATAAGGGTCGCGCACGTCACCACAAACTACTTCAATCTCATCAAGGCATTCGAGAGCTTCAAGCCACCCCCAATTATTAAAAGAGTTATACTGGGACAGGGCTTTAACTTTTGCCCCGTTTGATACCAGCGACTCCACTAGGTGCGAACCGATAAAACCATCGGCACCAGTAACGAATACTTTCTTGCCTTTTAACACCATGCCTTCCGCCTTTCCTTATTTACAGTTATGTTTATCGGTTATCGAATTGCCGTGCTTGACGTAATTATAAAGCGGTACTGGTAGATGGTAGACTTTAGCATAATCAATACGCCTAAAGAGGTCTTTGTCCTCAAATACTCTTTTTTTAACGTCATAGGAGCCTATTATTTCTAGGTATGATGTCCGAAACATCAGCCCACAAGCGATCCCGCTGTCCTTGTACGATTCTGCAGAAATTATCCTCTCTTCGTTATCAGTTAAAAAATAATCGCAAGAGACTCCTACATATTTCGGGTTGAACTTTAAGAAATTATAGAGCATGTATAGGAATGCTGGCTGGACATAGTCGTCAGAATCTACGCGTACGAAATATTTCCCGCGCGAATTAGCTACCCCAATTTGAGCGCTTGCGCCTATACCATAATTCTTCTTATTTCGGATTATCTTAATCTCTCCGGCTTTTACAAAAGTCTCAAGCGCTTTGATAGAATCATCGGTGCTGCAATCATCGACTACTATGATCTCATAATGTGATTTATCGAGGTCTTGACTAAGCAACGAACGGATACATCTTCTGATCAATTTAGCGTAATTATAATTAACTACTATTACCGAAATATCTATAAGTCTCATAACTTTTCCCTCCTAATAGACAAGTTAATCATATCCTTATTATGATTGGATTATTTTATCTTCTCCATAAGCCTGGCGTATTTTGACAACACAAATAGTTCTTCAGGCGTCATGCTGCATATATGGTCTGGGCCTGTGAGTCCTTTATTGAGCGTAAAATGCTTTTCGATTATCTTTGCGCCTCTTGCTGCAGCAGTTAAAGAAGCCTCGATTCCGATACAGTGATCACTGAATCCAGAATATTTCGAACTTGAAAATGACGACGGAAGTTTTATATCTGCATAATCACAAGGATATTTCGGAACACAATAAAGATATTTTGCGTTGTCGGTATCATAGGGAAGGCCTTGCCCTTTCCAAAAACCCAAAGAAATAATTGTTTCTTTGCCGGTCTTCAGGATTTTCTTGCAGAGCTCTTTATTTTCCACAGCGCGGCTGGCAATCTTATGCCTTTTAACATCAAGCTTCTCCATCCACTCAAATCTTTCAAGGTCAAAAACAGAAGCCATAAATTCAATCCCTGCTTCCCGACACCACTTACTAAGTAATTCCGCCTCTTTGAACTTGAACTGCACGGTTAAAGCAAATTCATAATTTTTCTTATCGGGATATGAACCCTTAGGGCCGAATATTTTTAGCGGATCGTAAAACTGGAATTTGGCGATATCGGCTCCGCAGGCCTTTGCCTGCCTAATTAATTCATGGGCCAGGTGTATATTTCCATTATGATTGATGCCGATCTCTGCGATTATGACCATCTTTTCTCCTTATTATTAAGCAAAATAAATTTTACCTAGGATATCTTTTATTGTTTGTAGTTTTTTATCGATTTTAGCGATCTTTATGTACTCGCCATCAGGCTTCGCCTCTATAGAGCCGCGGAAGTATTTATTAATATAGTAACTCATCCCTTCCGGGTCATCTTCCCGGCGATAAGTGGTAAAGCTCTTTCTTACCCGGTGTATGCCGTCAAAAAACCACTTATCAAAACCCAACCAATTAGGCAAAAAACCCCAGATGATCTCAAGCGCGCCGGCGCAAAAAGGGATTTCTAGGGCGTCATAAAGTTTATATTCGCCTATTTTCTTAGAAAATTGTTCTAAAAATCTATGGCTCAAAAAATGCTGGCATGAACAACCGAACCACTCAAGGTTATTATCTTTATGAAAGATTACTTTTTGGACCTTCTGGTAGCTGTCTAAAATATCGTTTAAAGAACGCTTACGGGTATTTACATATATTGATTTACCAAAAAGGAAATCCGGATTCCCGCGTTTAATACTGCGTAATAATTTTAAGCGCAACGGGTCCAGTACATCTGGTACATGGTTCTGGGTTTCAATCTCAAAATCGGAATTCCATTTATTGAATATCTCTGCGAATTTGGGATCCCTGCAGAAAACTTCAAAAACTTCCCTTAATTTACGATCGTGGTAAATATCGATCTCCTTAAAATCTTTTTCTCTGGCGTTGCTATTCAAGGCCACTTCGCGCGGGAGTCTCCTTTTTTCGTGGCCCGATGAAACAAAGTCAATTCCATTTCTTTGCGTAAAATCAAGCGTAGCTGAAATAACGCTATCTCTTGTAAATACGGTGCCCTCCTGAATAAAAAATACGTGTTTGTACTTATCCCATAGCCCTGTTTTAATGAATTTATACCAAGCTCCCGAGTCCAGCGAATGATCGTTCTCGAATTCAAGCGTGAATATTTTTTTGAATTTTGTGGTTTCAGTAAAATTCTTCAAATTTTTATCATAAGGGCTCAATTGCATAAAACCCCCATATTTCCTGGCAAGCTGGAAATAATCAGCATAGGATGCTTTAGCCGGACAAGTACCATCCCCTGCTTGATAGATAAAATATATATCGAAATCCTGACAATCTTGTAGCGCAAGTGTCATCAGGGTAGACATGATAAGCCATGGTTTATGGTGTACGCAGATTGCCACTGCCAGATTATTACTCATTTACTCACACCCGCCTTTTCCAAAATCAGTTCTTTTTCCAGTAACTCAAAAAAACGAACGCTAGAACAAGAATCATCATAACCTAAATAGTTACTGCCATATTCCTTTTTTCTAAGCGGATCTACCTTGAATCTTTCTATCCCGGAATGCTCCAGTTCTTTAAATATCTTTGAGATTTCCCAGTTTTCACAAACACCGCTAAAATTAAATAATGAATCCCGGCCTTCCGGGAACCAATACCAGGCCGCAGAGTCGCCTTTGCAAAATTCCTTCGGGAGTTTGATATTTAAGTGGAATACTCCGGCGAAAATAGAACTCAGAATAGAAAAACTATAAAAAGAAACCGTCATTTTAGAAATCGAAAGCAGCTCTTTTAATGCCGGGGGATTGAGATTTTTTTCGTCATCCCAAATCATAAGGTCTGATCCCCGTTTAATCATTTCCGGGACAGGGAATTTTAACCGTGGCTTAGTCACTAAAAAAAGTCCGTTTTTGTCACAAAATTTTCTTATTGCCTTAAAAACGTTTGGTTCGTTGAACCCTTTTATCAGGCATTCCCAGCTAGATGGATCTTTTGCGATTTTGTATAAACAACTAGCCTTATGTTTTATCCTGCCGCGAAAAGACCTCTTTCTTTCATGGGTATAGCCTCCATTTTTATCTATATCCGTATCAGTAAATAAACCGCTAAATGCTATTTCCCAGGCAGAATCTGCCGCACGGTTGTTGTAAGGAAAGGGAAGATATAACAAGATCGATTTATCCTGTGGAATATTGTATTTTCTGCGCACTTCTTCAGAATTAATTTTCTTAAAAGAATCGAACTCCGGTACACCGATAAAAAAGTATTTCTTGTATGCGCCTTCCAGCAAATAAGAACGATCAGGACGGAATATCCGCAAAAATTCCTTACCCCTCTTTAACCAAAAATCACTATAAAAGAAAAATAAACCGGAACCTTCCTGCTTGGGTCCATTAGGGTGGTTGTTTGGTTCAAATAGAATATCGCAGAAAGCAAGCAAAGTAACCCACTGGAAGGGGCAATTCTTAAGTATTTGTGGTTTGAGGTAGAAATCCGGAGCGTGCAGCGATACTACCGCATCCAACCCGAAAGACGATTCTAATTTATTCTTTAAATCAGAGTTCCCGTAAAATTCAATGAACTTTGGTTTTTGGGAAGAAGTAAAAACGGGAGCATTGTTGATGTTTGGAAAATTATACCATTTTTGCCCGGTTCTGGGCCTGCTATAATTATGCCAGCATTCTATAGTATGCCCCCTGGCCAATCCCTCCTCTATCAAAGGAGTGAAATTACGGTAATAATTGTGTTTTTCGATCAAGAAGACTATTTTCATCTATTTTTCCAGAGTTCCTCAATTATGCGGAAATCCTGTTCGGTATCTATATCTAGGAGTTCCATTTTATCAGCTAATTCAAATAGCCTGACCTCTTCCCAATCCCAATATCTGCCCTTAGTAAAAAAGTACTCCCGGTTAAAAAAATATAAGGCATGTGCGAATTCATAAACTGGTTTGACTACTTTTGTATTTATAGTTTTTAACTTGGGGCTGAAATTCAAGGGGTTTCGCTTTGTGGTAAAATAAAAGTTATTCCTTTTTACTACGGTAAAGGCCGGCCTTAATTGATGCGAGATGCAATCCTTTAAAAAAGCAGAAATGGTCTCGGTTTTTAGAAAAGGCAGGCATGCGCTTACAATAAGGAGGTATTCATAATCAACCTTCTTTAAAAAAGAGAGTATTTCGGTTATGGGCTGATCTATGGTTGCTGACTTCTTGGAACGTTTTACAAAGCGTACCCCCGCCTTAATGCATTTATCTTTGAATTCATCTTCATACCCGGAAAAAAAAGCTTTTTCTTTAAAAGCCGCCAGCTTTCCTAATACAATATCTGTAAGGGTTGTGTTAGAAAACGGCCTGAGCATTTTATTAGGGCAGCGTTCACTTTGTTTTCTGGCAAAAGAAAATATGCCAACCTTATGCATTTATAAACTCCTTATATGAAATATTCCGTATGCCATTAGCCGGCAGCGCATATTCATAGGGTTCAAAAACGTTACAAAATTCCATAGTTTTATATTTAAGTATTTCTTCTAATGCCTTGAATTCGTAAGGAGGCCGCATAAATCGCTTTCTATTTTCCTTGAAAGAAGCATTAAACACGCTCTTCGCCCTTTTGAAGAAGATCCCGAAATCATTCATTGATTTAAAAGTAAAACATGCTGCGTATTCCATGCTCCCCAACATGGACATATCCATCCCTAAAAAATAAACTTTTTTAAACCCCATGTATTTCAAAAGAGGAAATAACCCTATTGCTGCGGAATTAACGAAAAGGTAGTCTTTTAGGTAGAGCGTGCCGTCCTTTTCAATGGGAGTAAAGTATTTCTCTAAATCGAATATGCTTTCAGGTGGGAGAAAATCAAAGGAATAAAGCCTATCCGAGTAAGGAAAGCTCATGCCGTATTCTTTCAATGGCGCAGAATACGCAATTATTTTCATATTTCCAGTTCCTCCAAGCAAATCAAACGGCGATCCCCGTAAATAAGTATCCGGCTTATAGCGCAATCTTTTGTGCGGCCCGCGTTCCGGTCTCCATGCTTCAAAATATTCATCTTTATTATTAAGGATAAAGTCATACTGTTCTGAGAATTCTTTCTTAATTAGCCGTGAAATATCAAATTCGGCCAGGATAGACTGAAAAACTACGTGTTGAAAAGAATTTGACTTGCTTTTCTCCGGGTAGAACATCAGAAAATAGTCCGGCTGAATGCCTGAGTTTAAAATGCGCGGAGTCAGCGATTTAGTTTCCAGAAAAATAACGTATTTAGACCTGTCTATCGAATCAAAAGGGAAGCTGTTGATAATAAGTGATGGGCCGCCTAAAATAACCAGGGCTCTTTTATCGCAAGCAGAATTTGCTAATCTAATCATCCCAGCGAAT
>JAQUNE010000004.1 GCA_028717765.1 Candidatus Omnitrophota bacterium
ACATCCTTTTAAAAAAAGAAAAGTTCAACTTGTGCATACTTTTCATGGCCATATATTCAGCGGTTATTTTAATAAATTTACTACTAATTTCTTTATTTTTATTGAGCGGATACTGGCTTTCTTTAGCGCAAAAATTATTACCGTCAGCGAGTCTGTGAAATACGAGCTTCTCGCGTTAGATATTGCAAAAATAGATAAAATCCAGGTAATTCCTTTAGGTTTTGAGTTAACTAATTTTTTAAGTATTCCTTTCGCGCAGCGAACGCCTTCTCATATCGGCATTATTGGCAGATTAGTGCCGATTAAGAACCACCGTTTGTTTCTTGAAGCTGCAGCTAAAGTTATTCATGAAACTCCTGGAATGAAACTTAAGTTTAAAATTATTGGCGACGCAGAAGTAAGAAGGGAATTAGAAGAGTATTCCCGGAAACTTAATATCGCTAACCAGGTTATTTTTCTTGGATGGCAGAAAGATTTACTGGCTGTTTATTCAGATCTGGATATCATTGTTTTAACTTCGCTAAACGAAGGCACGCCGGTATCATTAATTGAGGCAATGGCATCTGGCAGGGCGGTTGTGGCAACTGATGTTGGTGGAATCAGGGATTTGCTAGGCCAAGCCATGGAAAGAGGAATAATAGTTAAATCCGGAGATTCTATTGGCCTTGCTAATGCCATGAAGCTATTATTAGATAATTCGCAGCTAAGGACAGACCTCGCGGTAAAGGGGAGAGATTTCGTGAAAAATAATTTTGCTAAGGAAAGATTAATCAAAGATATAGAAAACTTGTATAGCGCTCTATAAAAAGGCATTTTCTAAAATTTCATAGATTTTTTAAAAAATATGTTATAATAGTACATGGAAAAATTGCCCCTAGATTATGAAAAAGGGGGCACCCAGAAACAATTTTATGATCAATCTGAGGTGACAATTTCTGCTTGCCCATTCTGTGAAGAAAAAAAATATAAAGAAATTCATAAAGAAAGAGGGGCTTTAGGGGTAGTTCATTGTCTTAATTGCGGATTAATCTATGTTAATCCTAGGTTAAAAGATCCTGAAAAGGTCTATTGGGGAGAAGCCGATAAATATTTTAAGGAAGCGAAGCTAATTTTTGAGCAAAAATTAAAACACCACCGAGATCCCAACTATCTCCAGGATCTGAAATTAATTGAAAGATACAAGCCTTCGGGGAATTTTTTGGATGTTGGAACAAATATGGGCTTTTTTTTAAGAAATGCCCGAGGGAGGAATTGGAACTTGTATGGTGTTGAGCCTTCACCTAGTCTCTCTAGTCTAGCAAGAGAACATTTCGGCTTAAATGTAAAAACAGCATTTTTAGAAGAAGCCGGTTTTGAAAGTAATTTTTTTGATATTGTTTCCATGACCGATGTTTTTGAACATATTTCTCAACCAAAGAAAATACTCGCAGAAGTTAAGAGGATCTTAAAACCTGACGGAATCCTTTTTATTAAGGTACCTAATGGTCATTTTAGCCTTTTCAAATTAGGGCTTGCCAGGCTTACGGGTAAATTAAAAAATTGTGATTTATTCGATTCTTATGAACATCTCGTGCATTATTCCCATGCGACACTAAAAAAAATGCTCGATCTTTGCGGATTCAAAGTCATCAAAGCCTGTATAGGCAAGCCCATACAGCTACCTGTATGGCATAATTATGTAGGCGCATATTATCAATACCCATCTCCATGGAGGATGGATTTTAAAAGACAGTCAGAAAGGACATTATTATATTATTTATCGCTTATGGAATTTAAATTAAGGTTCAACCGTATAGGGTATTTTGCGCCAAACATTATTACTATAGCTAATAAAAAATAATGGGATACTTACCGTATTTTTTTATACCATTCACTCTAAGCCTAATCTTTACCCCCTTAGTACGCCTGATTGCGGTTAAAAATAAGCTGATTTCATATCCGCGCCCTGACCGTTGGCATAAGCGACCCACTGCCCTTTTTGGCGGGATAAGCATATATTTAGCAACTGTTTTGTCGGTTTTCTATCTTGGCGCTTTCAATAAAAATGCGCTGGGATTATTCTTGGGGGGGACTTTTTTATTTTTTGTTGGATTAGCCGATGATAGATTCCATTTTATGCCGTATGTTAAATTATTTACCCAGATTATCGCTGGTTGTATCGTAATTTTTTTCGGAACTACTTTAGGGATTACTTCAAATATCCTTTTAGTAATACCTTTGACGCTTCTTTGGATTACCGGAATCACAAATTCACTCAATCTTCTGGATAATATTGATGGGCTGGCTGCGGGAATAGGAGCTATTGCTTCCTTAATGTTATTTTTCTCCTCGATAATCATTTCAAATAATCAGTTAGGGATTTATGCTTTAATTCTTTGCGGAGCCACCTTAGGATTTTTACCTTATAATTTTAACCCGGCGCGGATTTTTATGGGTGATTCAGGAAGCATGTTTTTAGGATTCTCGCTGGCGGTAATTTCCGTATCAGGAACCACCAGGCATGTTTCTAATTTATTAATTACCATGCTTATTCCGGTACTTATTTTAAGTGTGCCTATTTTTGATACGATCTTTGTGATGGTCATCAGAAAGATACAAAGAAAAAATATATTTCAAGGGGGAAAGGACCATACGTCCCATCATTTAGTTACCTTAGGGTTGTCGCAAAGAAAAACAGTTTTACTGTTATATATTTTAAGTATCGCCTTTGGGTTAATAGCTATTTTATCCTCAAAACTAAATCTATTCATTGTTCTGGCAGTTTCATTTTTAGGCGTAGTAATACTTTTGTTCTTTGGCTTTTTTCTCTTTGAGGTAAGTTCTCATAATAAACCGGCCCAGCATAACTATAGGCTAAAAAATGCGGACAATAATACCACCCTAAATAGCATCTTCATGCATAAACGCAGGATAATTGAGGTATTGTTAGATTTTACACTAATCTGTATCGCTTATTATTCTTCGTATTTTTTGCGTTTCGAAGATAGAATATTATCCAATAATCTATACCTTATAAAGCAATCATTAGTTTGGATAATCTTAATTAAAATGTCGGTATTTTTTATTTTTGGCCTTTATCGTGGCGTTTGGAAATATATCAGCATCTCCGACTTGCTGACTATATTTAAAGTAGTGAGCTTCAGTTCTGTGGCCTCGATAATATTTTTTACTTTTGTTTTTCGTTTTCAGGACTATTCCCGAGCGGTATTTTTTATTGATTGGTTGATCTTATTGTTTTTAATCGCTGGCACGCGCATATTATTCAGGGTATTAGGTGAATTCTTCAGCCGTGCCAGGGAAAAGGCAAATAATATTTTGATTTTCGGCGCAGGGGATACAGGGGAAATGGTAATCCGCGAGATCAAAAGAAACAGCACCCTTAATTATAACCCCATTGGATTTATTGATGATGATATTTCTAAGATCGGCAATAGAATTCAAGGGATCACGGTGTTGGGCTCACGCAAAAACATAAAAAAAATAGTCAGTACCTATAACGTCAAGGAAGTCCTCATTACCATCCCTTCATTGAGTATAGAGGATTTTACAGAAATCGTAAAAATTTGTAAAGAATGCGGCTTAAGCTACAGAAAAATAAAAGGGATCTTAGATAAGGACGAGGTAATTGAATTTGGAAAAAACTAAAATTACGCTGATTTGTGATAGAATTGCCCTATTTTCTTTGTATGGGATTGCTTTTTTCCTACCCATTTCTAAAGCGATCATAGAGGTCTTTATTTATCTTGCGATTGCCTCCTTCTTGGTTAAGAAGATTCTTTCCGGAAAAATTCCTACAAAAATACCATTTAATCTAGCATGTTTTATTTATTTATTTGTTTGTTTTTTTTCTATTTTTATCAGTAGTAACCCCCAAATTAGTATCCGGTCTTTTTTTGGCAAGGTTCTCACGAATTTAACTCTGCTTTTTGTTGTTGCCGATACCTTAAACACTGAGCGTAAAACAAAGAATTTTATCTTTATTCTTGCTTTGGCCTCGCTACTCTTAGGCATAGATGGGATTTATCAACATTTTACCCATAGAGATTTTATCAGGAACCGCTATAATCTTCAGATTCCGCGTATCTATGCTACCTTTCCAACACCTAATGATTTTGGCTGCTATTTGATTTGTGTAATTCCTTTTATGCTGGTTAATCTTTTTATCAAATTTAAATATAAAATCACGCGATTTTTCTATGCGGGATTATTTTTATTACTTTTTACCTGTCTTATCCTTACGGTTTCAAGAGGTTCTTGGTTTGCTTTTATCGGTATTATATTTTTTATGAGCATTTGGAGCAGGCCGTTAGGATTATTGTTCTTAATTATTAGTATTTTCATCTTAGCTACTCAAAAATTTTATTATCCAATATTTAAATGGAGATTAGATAATTTTTTTGTTTTTCAGGACCCAAGCTCTAAAGATAGGATGCTGATGTGGTCAGCTGCCTGGAAGATGCTCATGTCTAGGCCGCTTCTCGGGCTAGGACTAGGCACCTTTATGTTTAATTTTAAAAACTTTGTGGCGCAAGGGTACTTATACAGTGCTCCCTATGCGCATAATTGCTATTTACAGATTGCTACTGAAATCGGGATCATCGGGTTGGTTTCATTTTTAGCCATTTTAGCAGTACTATTCTTTAATGGAATCGGGGCGCTAAATAAAGGAAAAAAAACTTTTTTCTGGTACATATTACTAGCCAGCCTTACTGCAATATTGGGATTTTCTGTTCAGATGGCTGTAGATACTAATTTTTATAATCTTGATTTAGGGTCATTCTTTTGGTTGATTATGGGGATTAGCGTTTCAGCAATAAGAAACATTAAAGCGGAATTAAAAAATTAATTTTTTGTACCCTATTAAATCGTAAATAAAAGCCATCCTTTCATTATTAAGGATGGCTTTTATTATTTTAGGAGATTTAGTTAACATGCAGAATATCCTTGTTTTGTTAACTTTGATCATTGGAACAAGCGGCTTAATTGCGCAGACATTACTTTTACGCGAACTTTTAATAAGTTTTTATGGTAATGAATTAACCTTAGGAATCATTCTTTCTAACTGGATGATTTTAGAAGCTACAGGTGCGTTACTCGTAGGTAAGTTTATTGAGCGGATAAAAAACAAAACTAATATACTTGTCCTGCTTCAGGTATTATTTTCAATTACCCTTCCTTTTTCAATCTATTTTTCTAGGATATATAAACCTTTGTTTGGCGTTCCTTTTGGAGAAGGAATCAGTTTATTGGCGATATTTCTTTCTTCTTTTATCATAATTTTGCCATCAGCTATTACTCACGGTGGATTATTTAGTTGTATTTGTAAAATATTTTCTATGAATTTCAAAGATCCTTCCGGATCAATTGGCAAGGCCTACTCCATAGAAACGATCGGCAGCATTATCGCCGGCCTGGCACTCACTTATTTCTTTATCCCTTACTGTAATTCTTTTCAAATAGTATTTATTCTTGCGATAGGTAACCTTACGATGTGCTTATTTTTCTTTAAATTGATCCCGCGTCCAACAAGGTATTTGACCTTAACCTGCTTGACCGGGCTATTATTTCCGCTATTACTACAAGGAAACATCCAACAGGATTCAATCAAAAGGGAATGGAGAGCAAACCACGTATTAGAATATAAAAATTCATTGTATGGCAATATCACGGTTATAGAAAAAAACAATCAGTATTCATTTTTTTATAACGGTTTACCAAGTATTACTACACCCGTTCCTGATAAACAATTTGTTGAAGAATTTGGAAACCTGCCTTTATTATTCCATCAACAGCCGCAAAATATTCTTATTATCGGAAGTGGGGCAGGGGGGCTGATTAACCAGGTTCTTGATGAACAGGTTAAATATGTTGATTATCTCGAGCTGGATCCTTTACTTATTACATTACTGAAGAAATACCCTTCTAAAATAACAATGCGAGAATTTAGCGATCCGCGTGTGAATATCATCAATCTAGATGCAAAATCTTTCTTGAAAAATACGCTTCGTAAATACGATGTTATCTTGATTGGATCAGGAGAACCGTCTGATTTAAACAGTAACCGTCTTTTTACCCAAGAGTTCTTTTCGCTCGCTAAACAAAGGTTAAATTTCGGCGGGATTCTTTCGCTGCATCTTCCCGGGTCAGAAACATACCTAAGCGATGAACTAAAAAACCTCAATGCCTGCATTTTAAATGGCCTTAGGAACAGCTTTCAATATTTCCGGGTGATTCCGGGTGACTATAATCTCGTTCTTGCCTGCGATTCGCATGACCTAAGCCGGATAAACCCTTTAGATATTTCCGAAAGGATTTCCCAACGCAATATTAGAGAGACAATTCTTATTCCTTCTTACATAGAATACCGCTTAAACCCTAGACGTGAAAATTGGTTTATGCAAATCATTAAATCGGCCAAGATAAAGACAAATCTTGATTTTCGGCCGGTTGCCCTATTCGAAATATTAAATCTCTGGAACGCGAAATTTGCAGGAAATTTTAGCCACTATTTTTCTTTGCTTAAAAATTTACGGCTTGCAGATGCCTTAATTATCATCGCTATGATTACTTTTTTCTTCCTTCTTGGTATAAAGCTAAAAAAGCCTTCCAAGATAAGCATTAATTATTGTATTTTTACTACCGGTTTTTTTGCAATGTTGGTTAACCTGATTTTATTATTTCTTTTCCAGATTAACTTTGGATACCTATATTATAAAATTGGGTTATTGATCGGTATTTTTATGCTTGGTGTTGCTTCAGGCAGTATGGTTTTTACAAAAGGGGCGCATATTTTGAAAAAATCCCTACTTCTTCTGGGAATAGTTGAGGGTACAATTATCCTTTTTCTCCTAATATTAGAAATATGCCTAAATTCCTTAGCCAGCCAAAATTATTCTTTTATTTTTATGTTTCTCTTTTTTATAAGCGGAGCGCTTTTGGGGGCAGAATTCCCATTAGCAGTCCAGATCTTTTTAATAAAAAAAGGTACCTTAGGTGAAACGATAGGCACGCTTTATTTTTTCGATTTACTTGGAGGATGGCTGGCAGGAATTTTAGGAGGCATTGTTTTTCTGCCAATTTTAGGTATAGCTAGTTCCTGCAATCTGATGATTTTCTTAAAATTAAGCAGCCTTTTAATCCTCATCTTATCATTTAGAGGAACTTTTTCTGGGAAAAATCCTTTGACATAATCCTTGATTTAGGCTATATTAATAAACTCAAAATACAACGGAGGGCTCTGCATGAATAAAATGACCATCAAAGATATTGATTTAAAAAATAGAACTGTGCTGATGCGGGCGGATTTTAATGTTCCTCAGGATGAAAACCTTAATATCACTGATGATACCCGTATTCAGGCCACTTTGCCAACAGTTAAATACATTCTGCAAAATGGCGCAAAAAGGCTAGTACTTATGAGTCATTTAGGCAGGCCAGATGGAAAGGTAGTGGAAAAATATAGCCTTAAGCCGGTGGCAAAGAGGTTAAGCGAATTGCTAGGCGAGCCGGTTAAATTTTTAAATGACTGTATAGGCGAGAAGATCAAGAAGGAATGCGAAACAGCTAAAGAAAGAGTGGTACTTTTAGAAAATCTGCGCTTTCATGCTGAGGAAGAAAAGAATGATGCCAGTTTCGCCAAACAGCTTTCTAGCCTGGGAGAGGTTTTTGTAAATGACGCCTTTGGCACCGCGCACCGCGCCCATGCCTCTACTGAAGGGGTTACCCACTATCTAAAAGCAGTAGCAGGGTTTCTCTTGGAAAAAGAGATCCAATATTTAGGCGGTGCTGTAGCAAATCCCCAAAAACCCTTTATGGTGATTTTAGGAGGGGCAAAGGTTTCCGATAAAATCGGGGTGATTGAGAATTTACTTCCTAAATGCGATACTATTTTAATTGGCGGAGGAATGTGCTATACCTTTCTTCTGGCTCAAGGAAAAAAAATCGGTAATTCAAAATTAGAAAAAGAAAAGTTAGATTTGGCAAAAAGTTTATTAGAAAAAGCAAAACAGTTGAATAAAGAAATTTTATTGCCGATAGATAACGTGGTAGTTGAAAAAATTGACGCACAGGCCAAGACTGAGATCGTCGGTGAAAATATCCCAGAAGGAAAAGTCGGCGTTGATATCGGGCCCAAAACAATAGCTTTATTTGAAGAAAAATTAAAAGGCGCAAAAACCATAGTTTGGAACGGGCCCTTAGGTATTTTTGAAATGGACCCCTTTAGCAAGGGGACAGCGGCAATCGCAAAATTCATTAGCACCCTTCCTGCAACCACTATTATTGGAGGAGGAGATACAGCCGCGGCAGTAGCAAAATTTAAATTAGAAGATAAGATGACGCATATTTCTACGGGAGGCGGCGCTAGCTTGGAATTTTTAGAAGGAAAAGATTTGCCGGGTGTGGCCGCACTAGCAAACAAATCATGAGAAAAACAATTATTGCCGGAAATTGGAAAATGTATAAAACCATTAAAGAAGCTATTGAGCTTACCAACGGTTTAACCAGAGAACTTTTTAAGCTTGATTCTTCCCAGATCGAGGTAGTACTTTGTCCGCCTTTTACTGCCTTAAGCGAAGTTTCTGAAGTTTTAGCTGAATCAGATATTCAGCTGGGGGCCCAGGATGTTTATTGGCAGGAAGAAGGCGCATTTACCGGCGAGGTTTCCTGTAAAATGCTTAAGGATGCCGGGGCTAAATTCGTGATCATCGGCCACTCTGAACGCAGGCAATATTTCTCGGAAACTAACGAGACGGTAAACAAAAAATTAAAAGCGGTTTTAAAGTCAGGGCTTACGCCGATAGTTTGCGTGGGAGAAACCCTGCAAGAAAGAGAAAAGAACCTTACCTTTAAAATCCTTGAGGAACATGTCGCGGGTGCCCTGAAGGATATTTCCGAAGAAGAGGCTTTGAAAATTGTAATTGCCTATGAACCGGTCTGGGCAATTGGTACAGGGAAAACTGCCACCCCGCAACAGGCAGAAGAAGTACAAAAATTCATTAGAGATTTACTGGTAAAGTTGTATAATAAAGAAACGGCAAATACGATCCGAATTCAGTATGGCGGAAGCGTTAAACCGGAAAACATCGCTGAATTGATGCAACAGCCTGATATTGATGGCGCCTTAGTCGGAGGTGCGAGCCTTTCAGTGGAATCGTTTGCTACGATCGTTAAAAAAGCAGGAGAGGTAAAAAAATGATGGGTTTGATAATTTTTCTTCATGTTACTATCTGCGTTTTATTGATTATTATTATTCTTATCCAAGCAGGAAGAGGCGGCGGGTTAGTTGAAGGCTTTTCCGGAGTAGAGTCAATGTTTGGCCCGAAAACTAATGCTTTTCTTACGCGCCTTACTGCCATTTTGTCGGTGATGTTTTTTTGCACCTGCCTGACATTGGCATTTTTATCGGCAAAACAAAGCCGTTCCTTAATGCGTAATATTAAAACTTCAACTCTGCCCGTACAAGCGACAACTCAAACAGCGCCTGTTAACACGCAGACTGCGGCACCCGCACAAGGACAGAGCACTAAACAAGAGCCGCCTGCAGCACAAGAAAACTCCCAGCAGAATACAAAGGAGCCGGTAAAAACTGAATAAGAAGATATTTTGGGTTTACGCCTTAAGTAGCGCGGTCTATTTCACGCAAGGCATCGAAAGCCTTCCTTCCCAAGGTTTATTCTATTATCTCAAGGAAACTTTAAAGTTCTCTCCTGAAAAAATCATGGTTATCTCCAGCATAACCACTTTTGCCTGGCTGGTAAAACCCGTCATTGGGTACTTGATCGACAATTTCTTTAACAAAAGGGCCTGGGTTTTTCTTTCCTTAGCCCTGGATGTTATTTTAGTATCAGTTATCGGCCTAAAATACCTGCCGCTTTTTGTTTTAGTTGCCTTTTTAATCTTAAATTCTACGAATGCCGCTTTTCGGGATGTAGCTGTGGATGGCATTATGTGCGTAGAAGGGAAAAAATATAGCGCTACCGGAAAGATCCAGAGTATCCAGTGGATATCGATCTCCGTGGCAATTCTACTTACAGGGATAGGAGGTGGCTATCTAGCGGAAAAATGGGGATACAGAGTAGCTTTTCTATGTTTGATCCCAGTATATTTTTTAGTCGCTATCCCCACTTATTTCTTCCAGGAAGACAGTAGTAAAGAAGCCGGCATCCGTTCAACCCTATTTTCTGATTTAAAAAAATTATTTAGTGATAAAAGATTACTAATTATCGGCCTATTTATTTTTCTTTATAAATATTCACCCTCTTTTGGAACCCCGCTTTTTTTCGTTCAGAGGGATGAATTTAAGTGGGGCAAAATTTGGATAGGCGTATTAGGGACAATCAGTACTGTATTCGGGATCATTGGTTCATTGCTTTATTACAAATTTAGCCGCAAGATCAACCTTAAGAAATGGCTTTACATTTCTGTCTTTATCGGGGCAGTCACTACTTTAAGTTATCTTTATTACACGCCGGTCACGGCTGTAGTCTACGATATAATATACAGCTTAATGGGAATGTTTATTTTTTTAATGGTGATGGACTTTATGGCCAGGCATTCAACCAAAGGGCTAGAGGCTACTTCATTCGCATTGCTCTGTAGTTTTAGTAATTTAGCCCTGGTGACAAGTAATTTATCAGGAGCTTTTTTATTACCGGTTTTAGGATTAAAATGGTTGATTGTTATCTCGGCAGTCACCAGTTTTCTTTGTCTACCATTAATTAATAAAATTAAAGAAAGTTAAGCTTGCCTTTTTAATTAAGCTCATATATAATATGTACTTATGTTAGAGACATTAAAACCCTATATACTTACTTTTATCCCTTTGTTCGTAGCAGTAGACGCTATTGGTAATGTGCCCTTATTTATTTCCATAGTCGAAGGCGCAACCAAGAAACAAAGGCATAAAATCATCATCGATTCCGTAGTCACTGCTACTTTAGTGGCACTGCTTTTCATGCTGATTGGAAAGGTAGTTTTACGCTTAATCGGCATTAGCATAGCGGATTTTCAGGTTGCCGGAGGACTACTTTTATTTGTCATTGCCGTACGGCTTTTATTACCGGGCAGCGGCAAGAGCTTTCTTACTAACGGACACGATAAAGATGTGGGGGTTTTTCCTTTAGGGACCCCCTTAATTACCGGGCCGGCAGTTTTAACCACCACAATCATCATGCTAGATAGTTTTGGCTTAGTAGCAACTTTTGTCTCTTTGGTAATAAATATGGCCATCGTCTGGATCACACTGGTAAAAGCGGATTTTTTTATGAATATGATGGGCCAGGGAGGAACGCGCGCCTTCTCTAAAATTATGTACATACTCCTCGCGGCAATTGGTGTAATGATGGTAAGAAAGGGATTTTTTGGATTTCTTAGCTTGGTGCCTTTAAGATGATGAAAAAAGTTTTGACATTTATTATGGCCGGCGGAAAAGGCGAGAGGCTACTACCTTTAACCAGGGACAGGACAAAACCCGCAGTCCCTTTTGGCGGTATTTATCGGATCGTTGATTTTACTTTAAGCAATTGCATTAATTCCGGATTACGCAGGATCTATGTACTCACGCAATATAAATCCGCGTCTTTACAGAGGCATATCCGTTTAGGTTGGAATATCCTGCCTTCAGAGTTGGATCAGTTTATAGAATTATTGCCCGCACAGCAAAGAATCGGAGAAAGCTGGTATATGGGTACCGCGGATGCAATTTATCAAAATTTTTATACCGTAGAAATGGACAGATCTGATGAAGTACTGATTTTAGCCGGCGACCATATCTACAAGATGAATTATTATACCATGATTGATTTTCACCGCCAGGTTGATGCGGACCTGACTGTTGGCGTTGTAGAAGTAAACAAAGCCAGGTCAGCGCATTTAGGCGTAGTAGAAGTTGATAGCATGGGCAGGGTTAAGGGTTTTGAAGAAAAACCAAAGGCCCCAAAAACTATTCCCCATAATCCGGAAAAGATTTATGCCTCAATGGGTATCTATGTATTTAAAAATGAGGTTTTAGCGCAGGAATTACAAGAAGATGCTAAAAAACCTAATTCTTCCCATGATTTTGGAAAAGATATTATCCCTCAGATGCTTAAAAAAGGGTTGAAGGTTGCGGCCTTTAATTTCATCGACGAGAATAAAAAAGAAGCAAAATATTGGAGGGACATCGGTACCATCGATGCTTATTACGAGGCAAACATGGACCTAATTGAAGTTGACCCGGTATTTAATCTATATGACCGGGAATGGCCAATTAGAACATTTCAGGAACAATTTCCTCCGGCAAAAACCGTTTTCTCCGGAGATGAGGTTACTGGCCGAATAGGCCTGGCATTGGATTCTTTGGTTTCCGGTGGCTGTATTATCAGTGGTGGGCGGATCGGACGCTGCATCGTCTCGCCAAATGTCAGGGTAAATAGCTATTCTCAGGTTTATGACTCTATCCTCATGGAAGGCGTGAATGTCGGCAGATACGCTAAAATTAAAAGAGCGATTATTGACAAGGATGTTACTATTCCGCAAGGAATGGTTATCGGCTATGACTTAGACGAAGATAGAAAGCATTTTTTTGTTAGCGATTCAGGAATTGTGGTAGTGGCTAAAGGCACAGAAATTAAATGATCAGAAAAGCAAAAATAAAAGATATTAAACAAATTCAGAATCTAATCAATTTCTTTGCCAAGAAAGACCTTATGCTTGCGCGTTCCTTGAACGAACTCTATGAAAATATCCGGGATTTTTGGGTATACGAAGAAAAGGAAAAGGTTTTAGGCTGCGCTGCGCTGCATATTTCCTGGGATGATTTGGCAGAAATCAAATCTTTGGCAGTGGCAAAAAATAAACAGGGTAAAGGAATCGGCCAAAATTTAATTCAGGCCTGCCTTGAAGAAGCAAAATTTTTAGGGGCAAAACAGATTTTCGTGCTTACTTACAGGTCGGAATTTTTCAAAAAAATCGGCTTTAGGCGAATCAAAAATTCCGAACTTCCCCATAAAATCTGGGCTGAATGCATCAACTGCTGCAAATTCCCCAATTGCCAAGAAGTTGCGATGATCAAAGAGCTATAAATCAAAAAACCTCGGAGGAAAAATGGATTATCTTTTAACTGATGAACAAAAAATGATCCGCGATTTAGCAAGAAAAATTGCCGAAGAAAAAATCCGGCCGGTAGCTGCCAAATACGACCAGAGCGAAGAATACCCTTGGGATGTAATTAAGGTTATTGCTGACTCGGGGTTGTTTGGATTATTCATACCTGAAGAATACGGTGGGATGAAGGTCGGTGTTTTAAACCTTTGTATCGCTACTGAAGAATTATCCCGCGCCTGCGGAGGTATCGCAGTTTGCTATGCAGCCAGTGCCTTAGGGACATTTCCCATTGTGCTTTTTGGAAGCGATGAACAGAAAAAGAAATACCTCCCTGATCTAGCCAGTGGTAAAAAAGTCGCAGCCTTTGGAATTACTGAGCCAGAAGCAGGGTCTGACGCCTCAGCGATCAAGACTACCGCAAAAAAAGAAGGTAATCACTATATTTTAAACGGCCTCAAACATTTTATTACCAATGGCGGTGACGCAGAAACCTATGTCGTAATTGCCATGACCGATAAAACTAAGGGTGCACGCGGGGCATCTGCTTTTATCGTGGAAAAGGGCACTGCGGGTTTTACTTTCGGAAAAAAGGAAGATAAATTCGGTATTCGCGCCTCATCAACCAGGGAACTCATTTTTACTGATTGCAAGATCCCAAAAGAAAACCTGCTCTCTAAAGAAGGTATGGGGTTTATCGTAACCATGAAAACTTTCGACATGTCACGGCCAGGAGTCGCGGCCCAAGCACTTGGGATAGGGCAGGGGGCTTTGGACTTGGCTGTAAAATATGCCAAACAAAGGGTTCAATTTGGAAAACCGATCTCCAGTTTTCAGGGAATCCAGTGGATGATTGCTGATATGGCCACAGAAATCGAAGCCGCCCGTGCATTAATTTATGCTACAGCAAGAATGGTAGATGCTGGGATAACCGGGGTTTCTAAAGAATCGGCAATGGCTAAAATGTTTGCCTCTGATGTGGCAATGAAGGTTAGCCTCGATGCCTTACAGATCTTTGGCGGCTACGGATATATGAAGGATTACCCGATTGAAAAATATGTCAGGGATGCCAAGATTACCCAGATATACGAAGGCACAAACCAGATCCAACGTAATATCATCGCCCTGCAAGTAATAAAGGAAACAGCGAAATAATATGAATATCATTGTTTGCATAAAACAGGTCCCGGAAACTACGGAAGTAAGGATTAACCCGGAAACTAATACCCTTATTCGTGAAGGTGTCAAATCAATTATCAATCCTTTTGATATGTACGCCATAGAAGAAGCAATCCGGCTAAAGGAAAAATTTGGCGGCAAGGTCACAGCGGTTTCTATGGGCCCGCCTCAGGCAGATGCTGCTTTAAGGGAAGCGATTTCCTTAGGTGCGGATGAAGGTGTTTTAGTCTGCGACCGTGCTTTTGCCGGAAGTGACACTTGGGCAACAAGTTACACCTTATCACAAGCAATTAAAAAAGTAGGTGCGTTTGACCTGATTATTTGCGGCAAGCAGGCATCTGATGGCGATACTGCACAGGTCGGTCCGGGAATTTCCACACATTTAGACATCCCCCAAGTTACCTACGTAAAGAAAATTGAAGAGGCTAAAGATAATTCCTTGCGCGTAGAAAGAATGTTAGAAGAGGGTTTTGAAATTATTGAAACTCCATTACCGGCATTATTAACAGTAGTGAAAGAAATTAATGAACCTAGATTACCATCTTTAAAAGGTTTAATGCGCGCAAAAAGCGCTAAAATCACTTTGCTTACGCAAAAAGAATTAAATTTGGATAGCCAAAGTATCGGCCTTTGCGGCTCACCAACTCAAGTAGTAAAAATTTTTACACCTGCGCAGAGAACCGGAGGCCAAATGCTTAAAGGCGAAATCCCGGAAATTGCCCAAGAGTTGGTAAATCTGATTAAAGACGAGGTATATTAATTATGTCGATCAAGATTATTTCCGAAAAATGCACCGGTTGCTCATTATGCGTAAAGGTTTGCCCCTTTGATGCCATCCGGATCACGGAAAAAAAGGCGGCCATTGACCTAAATAAATGTAATCTTTGCGGTGCCTGTGTGCATACCTGTAAATTTAAGGCAATAGTCTTGGAAAAACCACAGCCAACATGTGTACTCCCCGATATAAAAGATTACAAGGGCATCTGGGTATTCATAGAGCAGAAGAACGGTAAAGTGCAGTCTGTAGCTTATGAGCTTCTGGGAAAAGCGCGCGAATTGGCTGGTAAGTTAAACTGTGATGTGAGCGCAGTCTTAATCGGTAACAAATTAGACGATCAGCTAGATGAAGTAATCTGGCACGGTGCGGATAATATCTACCTGGTTGAAGCTCCGGAAATCTTTAATTTTCAAGACGAGCCTTACACTAATATCCTTGTAAAATTAGTACAAAAATATAAGCCTGAAGTTTTACTTTGCGGAGCAACCTCGATCGGCCGTTCCTTGATTTCCCGGGTTGCGATTAAGATCAAGGCCGGGCTAACCGCGGATTGCACTGGTTTAGATATTGATCCGGAAAAGAAAATTCTCTTACAGACCCGTCCGGCATTTGGCGGTAATATCATGGCGACGATTATTTCTCCCAATTATCGCCCGCAGATGGCCACGGTCAGGCATAAGGTGATGCAACCAATTACGCCGGATAAAAAACGTAAAGGAAAGATTATCAGGGAAAGTTTTGACCTCTCAGTATACGCCTCCCGGACAAAACTCCTTGATATTGTCGAAGAAATTGAAACCCTGGTGAATATCTCCGAAGCAGACATTATTGTTTCCGGAGGCAGGGGGATAGGGGGTAAGGAAAATTTTAAAATATTAGAAGAATTTGCCCATGTTTTAGGGGCAGCCGTAGGCTCTTCGCGCGCCGCAGTAGATTCCGGCTGGATTCCTTATTCTCACCAAGTCGGACAAACCGGCAGGACCGTTGCCCCAAAGATTTATTTTGCCTGTGGCATTTCCGGACAAATTCAGCATCTCGTAGGAATGCAATCCTCAAAAATCATCGTGGCAATTAACAAAGATCCTGATGCGCCGATTTTTAAAGTTGCCACTTACGGAATTGTTGGCGACCTTTTTCAAATCATCCCTGCCTTAACCAAACAATTTAAAGAAGTTTTAAAGAAATAGCCTTTTTCTGTAAATTTGGCCTTAAGAAAACGTTTACATTTTTTCCTAATTTTTTCTTGCATTTTGTAAAAAACCTGTCAAACTTTAAGTAACAGCTTAATTTTAAACGAGTTTTAGTGCAGCCTAATAAAAAATGGCCGATACGAGATTTAATGAAAAACGAGCTTGCCCAAGATTTCCCGTCAGCATTCCCATTACCATCCAAGATTCTTCGCGCAATCAAAGAATTAACGCGCATACCTGTGACATCAGTACTAAAGGACTTTGTTTATTAGTTGATGTTGCCATCCCTGAGGGGATTCATTTAGATTTGTCCCTGCAAATGCTCGACGATAAAAAAGACATTATTAAAAAAGGTAAAGTAGTCTGGTCATCTAAGCTCGAATCAGGAAAATACCGCATTGGGATTTCATTAGAGGATCAAAAATTAGAAGCTATTCCAATAGTCCTACGCACAATCATGTCACGCAGAATTAGTTACTAAGCTATTCTATAACTCTTTATTTTACAATAAGTTATGACGCCAGAGTAATCTGGCGATTTTTTTTACTATTAAAACCTAAAAATCCATTATAGTTCTAGCATATATATGTTAAGAAATGTTAAGATTTTCCTTGACAAAAAATATTTCTTTTTTTATAATATGTACAAAATGAAAGGTAAATAATGATACTGAATAGCGGTTTAATGACCATTGATGACCTGGCAAGTTATTTAAAAGTCACACGCAGGACAATTTATGAGTGGCTCAAACATAATAAAATTCCTGCCGTGAAGATTGTCGGACAGTGGCGTTTTAAAAAAGATAAAATTGATGCTTGGATCGAAGGGAGAACAAATGTACTTTAAGAAATTAGAGCTGATTGGTTTTAAGTCCTTTGCCGATAAAACCACGCTTCATTTTGAACCAGGCATTACCGCAGTGGTCGGGCCAAATGGATGCGGAAAATCGAATATTTTTGATTCTATCCGCTGGGTACTCGGCGAGCAATCAATTAAGGAATTGCGCGGTAGTCAATCACAGGATGTCATATTTAACGGAAGCGATTCCAAAGAAGCCCTGGGATTGGCAGAAGTAACCCTTACCTTTGATAATACAAATAAATATTTTAACGTTGATCATAATGAAGTTGCGATCTCCAGAAGGATATTCCGTTCCGGAGAAAGCGAATATCTTTTAAACAAACAACAGGTACGCCTAAAAGATATCCTAGATTTATTGATGGGCACGGGCATTGGTTCAGAAAGCTACTCCTTGGTACAACAGGGAAAAATTGACCTTGTTTTAAGCTCCCGCCCGGAAGACAGAAGGCTGGTTTTTGACGAAGCATCAGGAATCACAAAATATAAGACCCAAAAAAGAGAAGCCTTAAGGAAACTCGAAGAAACAGAACAAAATCTCTTAAGGTTAAATGACATTATCATAGAAGTAAAACGGCAGATTGGCTCTCTCGAACGCCAGGCTAATAAAGCACGCAGGTACAAAGAGGTGTTTGAAGAATTAAAAACTAAGGAAGTTAGCCTTGGGTTGTTACAAAAAAATCAGATCCTTAAACTAAAAGACGCGCTGGTAGCAGAATTACGTAATCTAGAATTGCAAGAATCGCAGATTCTAGAAACCATCAAGGAACAGGAATCTAAAATTAGTACCCGCCAGAAAGAAATTAAGGATTTGGAAGATTGCCTAACGAATATCAAAAATCTCATCTTAAATCTAGAAAACCAGATCTCGCGAAATTCAGAACGCATTAATGTAAACCAAGAAAGGATCCTCGAGCTGGAAGAAAGAAAAAAGTACCTCCGGGAACAGTTAGGGCAGCTGGAAAAAAGATTGGTGCTCGATGAAGAAAAGTTAAACAGTATGAAATCAGAATTTGCTAGCATAGAAAAGAAAATAGAGGATAAAAAAACCTCACTTAATAATAAGCAGCTTGAACTAGATACGGTTGTCTTAAATATTAAGAATGCCCTAGAAATAATCGCTCTGGCAAAAAAACACATCCTTGAGATAGCGGCAAATGTTGCTACTGTAAAAAATAATATCGCGGAACTAATTTCTCAGCAACAAATTTATCTTGCACGAAAAAAACGCCTGGATATCGAAAAAATCAAGGTGAATGAAGAAAAGGTGATGATAAATGAGGCCTTAAATAAGATCAACCAAGAAGTTGAGCTTGCAGACAAAAATTTTTCTCTAATTAACCAGCAGTTATCCGGGGTAAAGGGGCAGCTGGAAAACGAAGAGATATCTTTAGGCTCTATTGGAGCCAATATCCAGGAACTGGAAAATCAAAACTTGAAGTTACAATCTCAAAAAGAATTCTTAGAGAAGCTAAAAACTAAATATGATGACATCACAGAAGCAATGAATGCCGTAATTTACCTGGATAAATTGCCACCGGAAAAAATCAGCGGCCTGGTAGTAAAAATCAACAATTTTTCGCCAAATGCAGAAAACAAATTATCCGGAGAAGCAAAATCATTTGAATTGGATACTACTAAAGTCCTAGAGGAGATTAATGAGGTCCAACACAAGATAGATTCGCTAAAAATAATTAAAAACCTTAAAGAAAGCAGCATTGTCAGTTTTAAAAAAGATATGTCAGAAATAGAGCTATCTCTACACAAGCAAGAGATCGACTTACTCGATAAAAAGACAATGCAAAAAAATTCCCTTGAACAAACGGATAAAATTAGGCAGGAGGAAGAGATCGTTGCTATCGAACTATCTGAAGTAGAGGGCGAACTCTTACAGATACAGGAAAAACTAAACGTGCAGGGATTAGAATTATCCAGTATAGAAAAACAACAAAAGGATAATGAAGAACAGATTCAAAAAGAGCAAAATAATATCAATACAAGTAACTTTCAAAAAGAAGAAACGCTGGTAACCATCGCTCAAACTAAAACTGAAATTGAAGGCCTCTTGAACCGGATTAATTCGGATAGAGACGCCCTAAAAATGGTTGAAGGCACATATAATCAAGAAAAAGAAAATATCCTCGCTTTAAAAAATCAAATTCAGGAAGAAGACTCCAGGCGCCTGATCCTAGAAGCAGAGATTAACGAGTTAAATGAGAAAAAATCCCTGGATCTTAAAAATATTGAAACCCAAAACTTGGCTTTACAAGAAAAAGACGCTGAGTATAAAAAGATTAGCGAAGATTCCGGAGGAGATTTCAACGCTATAGAAACACAAAGAAAAGAGCTTGATACTTTGAAAAACAGGCTATATGAATTACAAATGCAAAATAAGGACCTTGATTTTAAATTTTTGAGCCTGAAAGAAAGGATCCTCCAAGGTTATAAAATTGACCTAGAGGCAGTACTTGACGGCGCACCCGAGATTAACGAGGCCGGCGTTTCTGTACAAATCGAGCAGTTGAAAGAAAAACTTGATTCTTACGGTACGGTAAATTTAGTTGCAATTGAAGAATACGACGAATTAAAAAAACGCTATGATTTCTTAACCCAGCAGCAGACCGACCTTTTAACTGCCAAAGAAGCTCTGCATAGCGCGATTTTAAAAATTAACCGCACTACCAAGCAAATGTTTGTAGAAACCTTCGAAAAGGTAAAAGTGGAATTCCGTAACTATTTTAGGTTGCTTTTTAATGGCGGAGACGCGCAGCTTTTCTTAACCGATGAACAAGACCCCCTAGAGTCGGGAATCGAAATTATCTGCCGGCCTCCGGGGAAAAAATTACAGAACGTACTATTACTTTCCGGCGGCGAGAAGTCGCTTTCGGCAATTGCCTTAATTTTCGCGATTTTTAAAATCAAGCCCGCGCCATTTTGTATTTTGGACGAAATTGATGCTGCCTTAGATGAAGCAAACGTAGACCGCTATTCCAAAATGCTACACGAGTTTTCCCATATTTCCCAGTTTATTGTCATTACACACAACAAGAAAACTATAGCCAATGCAGATATTATGTATGGGATTACAATGCAGGAATCAGGGGTATCAAGGATAGTCTCAGTAAAGTTCGCCAAAGATAAGCCGGCAAAAGACAAAGAACCAGAAGCTGTAGCAGAACCAGTCTAAATTGCCCCTAACAACAAGTATTATTCTTACCTTTTTTCTTTGCCTGATAAAGGACTTTATCGCAGAAATTAGTTAATTCCGAAGGGTTAGAGCCATCTTTAGGAAAAGTGGCAATTCCTATGCTTACGGTGAGCTTTTTGCTGGGAAGGATTTCTTCATGTACAAAAGAATGCTTCTCAATATCCTGTCTTAAGCGTTCAGCGATCATAAAAGCCTCAGGCTTATCGGTTTGAGGTAAAATGACCGTAAATTCCTCTCCGCCATAACGACAGACAAAATCCATCTTTCTGGATTGGTTTTTTAGTAAAATTGCCAGGTCCTTTAAAATCCTGTCTCCTGCCTGATGCCCGAAGCTATCATTATAGATTTTGAAATCATCAATATCCAGCATGACCAAACTCAAATTCTTATGTACCGCTTTTGTTTTTTCAATTTCTGTATGGAGCAGATATTGAAAATAGCCGTGGTTCCAGAGGTCGGTAAGCGAATCGGAATGCGCGCGCAGCACTGTCTTTTCATACAGCTGTGAATTTTCAATTGCTAAACCAGCCTGGTTAGCGAGCATAATCAACATCCGGATATCGTCTTTGTTAATCGGTTTTTTATTAATAAAGTTATCTGCCATAATGATCCCGTTTACTTTATCTTTTGCCTTTAAGGGGACTAATACGAACTCATCACTGCGTAGATTATTAATAATCGGGGTATTACTGTAATTTTTAATCGTTTCTTTGGTTAAATGTAAAGGCATTCCTTCTAACGCCACTAGTGCCAAGAGATTTTGGTTTTTGTCATGCAGGGGCACCTTTAAATTGCGGATCTGACGGTTAAATCCGGTTTCTAAAATCGTATCGGAAAATTTAAAAACACTGATCAGGTCTTCAAGGTCCATTTTTTCCTGTTCGATCTGCTTCCAGACACGGTTTGCTTCTTCGCCATTTTCCGGGCCAATCCCCATTTTACCTTCGATCAAGCCATCAGCTTCATTCACTAAAAAGAGGACCGAGCGGTTAAAACCTAATCCTGCGTGTGCGGTAACACCGGTTAAGATGATATAAAGGATCTCATCGAGCTTAAGCGTCGTACGCATGGCGTTGGAAATTTCATAAAGAATTGCCAGCTCTGACTTTGTCCGCTCAATCTCAAGTTTAGTTTTCTCTAATTCGTCCATAATGTTAGTAAATGTAGCATATTTTTCC
>JAQUNE010000005.1 GCA_028717765.1 Candidatus Omnitrophota bacterium
TTATAGTCTGGCTCGAGCCTGCAGTTAACCTGCCATTAAGTGTTCCGGAGATCGTGAGGTTGCCATTGGTTACAAAGAGAGCGCCGTTTCCGGGCAGAGCCGTGTTATGATTTACCCAACCTCGGCCGCTGTTAGTGACATTCATAGTTCCATCATTTAAAAGTACCACTGTTGAATTTCCTGTGAGCGCTAAGCCTCCGCCAGTAGCAGCATTACGCAGTGTCTGCGCCCGATTAGGCATAGGAGTGGGCGCTATTCCAAAATTCATCCCCTGCTGAAAATCCGTAATATCATAAGGCGGATTAGTGGCCTGGCTTAAATTTATGTTATTGCCGTTATTAAAAAACCGAATGTAATTATCAACAGAACTGGCTGCGCTTTCGAAAGTGGGATTACCGAAGATATTGAAATGGCCGTTTGTCTGGGTTGGGCCCCTTAAACGGTCTTGTGACCAGAACCATACGGTTGTGCCGTTAAAGGTCTCCCGGTTAGTAAACCAGAGATAGCGTGCAAAGTTATCTACCTGAACGAAATTGGTCATTGTCCGATTCATCGTTGCAAAAGTTCCGGTAGAAGTTACCCTGTATCTGCGTATACTTCCTGAGCCAGCGACAATCCCTAAATCAGTAATACTAACAGTGTAAGTGCCGCCTCCAACGTTCTGTGCTCCTCCCCAGGGGTCAACGAAGTTTCCAACAGGAGGTATAGGTTGAACCCGGAACCAGGTAATGGCGTGATCAAGCCCGGATTCCGCAAGATAAAATGCTTTAGTACGCCTTCTAAAAATATCCGAGATAATGCTTTGACTGATATTCGTACTTAAAAATGTTCCTAGAAAAATAAGTAAAGCACTGATTACTAGAAAAGTAGTGACTAGCGCGATACCTTTTTTGCTTTTTAATTTTAAAAAGATTCTGCCCACTTTTAATTCCTCATTTCTATTTGTATCCATCCGGTATCTTGGATCTGTCGTCCTAGGCTGGTGGTTCTATTAGCGGTAATGTCAATCTGCACAATATTTACCGGAGAAGCAGGCCTGGTAAATAGTAAATTAGTAATATGGTTTGCAAGGATAGTGGTGCCATTTGCATCCGTGCGCGTGATTTGATTTGCAGCATTTCTGGTATAAGTAATATTTGCTGACCATTCTATGTTTCCATTGGCATCCAAAATTGTCCCGTCTCCGTTATTGTCTTGCGGTATCCTGAATGTAAAAGTATTACTATTAGAGCTGATTTGTAAGCTAGTTTGCGAGGGGCGCGTTTCCTTAATTTCGCGTTCGATTATCGTAATAGTCTTAATGATTTCCTGGCGTAATTCAGTTGATACGTCTGCGGTAAACCAAAGGCTCCTGCCCATATCCATCGCCTGAAATATAGCTAATATCAGAATGATGAATATGCAGGAAGAAATAATGAGTTCTATGAGGCTAAAGCCTTTCATCGTTTATCTATTTGCGATACGCGTTACTAATTCTACCGGAGAATCAATTATTCCGTTTCCGTTAGTATCTTCACCGGGATCCAACACTCCGTTTAAGTTCAAGTCTTCTCCGATAACCCTGTTGTCTTGTTGCCGCCAGCAGACACTGATAGTTACTTGCAGAAGATCCGGATCGGTATTATCTACATATACCACACCTCGGCTTTGTGGTATATCATTTAGAATAAAGTTAAAGCCATTGTAAGTGCCCATGATTTGCGAAAAAGGAGTGCTACGGATTTCTTCCATCACACCGAGAGCGCCGTTTGTGGCAATATTGATATTCCGGGAGGTGGCACTAAGGACAATAAATGAGATGTAGGCCGCGAAAATTGCGCAAAGCGCAAAAGCTAAAATTCCTGCCGCGATAGTAATTTCGATGAGGGTAAATCCTCGCTCTAATCTTTTTTTGTCGGCTTTTCTAGTATACATTTTAAAAATAGCTTTCCAAGTAATCCTTTTAAATTAGCTTATCACAACTTTGCAGAATTTCAATAATTACTTTACTAATCTCCATTGACAGTATAGGTTTAAGATAGTAAAATAAAAAACATGGATAAAGTAAATTTAGCAGATTTGAAAGAAAAGTTAAGAGCTTTACTTGAGAAAGATGCTTTAAAAAGAGGGGAGTTCATTCTTTCCTCCGGAAAAAAGAGCAATTATTATCTTGATGGCCGGGTGGCAACACTTACTCCAGAAGGCGCGTATTTAGTAGGTAAGATTATTTTAGAAATGATCAAAGATAAGGATATTGATGCTGTGGGCGGGCCGACTTTAGGGGCAGATCCGATTGTGGGAGCAGTTGCCGTCTTAGCGCATATTCAGCAGGTTCCTATAAAAACTTTTATCGTCAGGAAAGCCACCAAAGAACATGGTACGCAGCGCCAGGTGGAAGGGCCGCAATTAAAAGCAAAAGAGCGCGTTATCTTGTTGGATGATGTTGCTACTACAGGAAAAGCTTTGGTTGAAGCAAAAGCCGCACTGGATAACCTTCAGGTTTTAGTGGATCGCGCAATCGTCATTGTTGACAGGCAAGAAGGTGCTGCAGAGAATCTAGAAAAAGTTGGTTTAAAACTGGAAGCAATTTTTAAGAAGGATGAACTCGGTCTTTAAAACTAAAATGCGAAAAATTATTATACTTGCGATATTTTTTAATCTGTTTTTTTTATTAGGGAACAAGGAAAATCTTTTTTCCCAGTTAATAGAGAATTCAAATAACGCGGATTATAGTTATATTGTTTCCGGAGGTGACCTTTCAGATCAGATTGATAATGCTTTTAAAAAAGCTATGCATAATTTTAACGAAGAAAGCGCGAACAGGGAAGCGCAGTTTTCCGCGCAACTGAGCGCGCAACTAGAAGGCGCGGTCGAGAATTGGATTGCGCAGGAAAGTAAGGTTCTTGATGCCCAGATGAATCAGTTGGTTGAACAGAATTGGGAACATCTCTTTAAATATGGGCCGTACATACACTATGATTATTTTTTACGGGCTTATGATTTTTCTATTCACGAATTTGATATCATTAAGACCGGCTCAGTGATTGCGCCTTACCGGGGGATGCTGGAATTAAGAGAGGTGCTCTATGTGGAGCGTAATTATGCTAAGTTTAACTCTAATCCAAGAAACTACTGTTACTCGGTCAATATTCCGATCAATGTAAGATTTGATTATCGTAACGGTGAGTTTGTTGCAGGAACGGTGGAAAGAATGAAGCAATCTATCGAAGAGGATTGGCCGGAAGAAATCTTTGAAAAAGTAAAATTTACCCGTCCATAGTTAAGAAAAGCGAGCAAGTGCAGAAAAAACAGATTGTAGTAGTTGGCGCAGGCCCTGCTGGATTAATGGCAGCAATCAGAGCCAGTGAATTGGGTCAAGAAGTTACTCTCATAGAAAAAAACTCCCGCCCCGGCCGTAAACTCCTTTTAAGCGGCAAAGGTCGTTGTAATCTGACAAACACAAGCGATCTAGAAACTTTCATTAAAAGATTCTCCGGTAACGGGCAATTTTTAAGAGACGCCTTTAAAAAATTATTTTGGCCGGATTTGATGCATTTTTTTGAAGAGCGCGGATTAAAGTTGAAAGTAGAAAGGCAATTGCGGGTTTTTCCGGATTCCCAGCTTTCTTCGGCTGTTTTAGAGGTTTTGCTCCGCCAGCTAGAGAAAAATCAAGTCAAGGCCCTTTATCACCAATCAGTAAAAGATATTCTTGTTAGAGAAGCTAAAGTGCAAGGGGTCTTATTATCAGATGGTACAAAGATCATTGCAGATAAAGTGATTTTGGCTACCGGTGGAATTTCTTATCAATTCACCGGTTCAACCGGTGATGGCTTAAGGATCGCCGGGCAGTTAGGGCATAAGATTATTTTTTTAAGGCCGGGATTAGTCCCCCTAGAAACCAAAGAAGAATATCCTAAAAAATTAGAAGGGCTGGCCTTAAAAAATATCCGTCTAAAATTTAGCGAAGGGAAAAAAGAAATTATCTCGGAAATCGGAGAATTAATCTTTACGAAATTTGGAGTTTCTGGGCCGCTAGTTTTATCTTTGAGCGGACAGATTGTTGATTGGCTGGATGAAAAAAGGCGCGTTTCTTTGGAAATTGATTTAAAGCCCGCTCTTTCGCCAGAGCAATTGGATACACGGCTTTTAAGGGAATTTAAGCAGAGCCCCAAGAAAGCAATAAAAAATATCCTGAAAAATTTATTACCGCAGAGGCTCATAGTTCTATTTTTAGATTTGGCAAAAATTAATCCGGAGAAAAGGGCCAGCCAATTTACACAGAAAGAGCGTAAGTCAATTGTTGCGTTGCTCAAGGCCTTTCATATGGAGATTGCAAAGTCCTTACCTATCGAAGAGGCAATGGTGACACAGGGGGGGGTTTCTTTAAAAGAGATTAACCCCAGGACCATGGAATCGCGCCTGATTAAAGGATTATATTTTTCCGGTGAGATGATTGATTTGGATGCTGATACCGGAGGGTTTAATTTACAGGCAGCGTTTTCTACAGGATATTTGGCGGGAGAAAGTGCAGCGCAAAATTAAAATGAAAAAAATATATTTAGCATCGGATTCTCAGGCGAGAAAAAAACTCTTAAAGGTTTTTGGCTTAAAATTTAAGGTAATGCCAAGTAGAATCCAGGAGAAAAGAAGTATCCGCGGCTTGTCTTTTGCGCAACTAGCGAAAAGGAACGCCTTAGATAAGGCCAAAGAAGTTTCTTCTCAGCTAAAGAGCGGCTTGATTATTGCTGCTGATACCTTTGTGGTACAGGATAAGAAGATTTTTGGCAAGCCCAAAGATTTAAAAGACGCGCGACGGATGTTAAAAACAATTTCCCAAAAACCGCAATGGCTTTATACGGGGCTGGCCATTATTGATAAGGATAAAAAGAAAACTTTGCTTGATTATGAGAAAACCAAGGTTTATATGGATAAACTTAGCGACGAAGAAATCAGTAAATATTTTAGCAAAGTAAATCCTTTGGATAAGGCGGGTAGTTTTGATATACAGGGCAAAGGCGCTTTTTTCATCCGGCGCATCGAAGGTTGTTTTTATAATGTCGTAGGTTTACCGGTGCACAAGTTGTACAGGATGTTGAAAAAAAGCGGGATCGGGATGTTAGTCTATTGTACATTAAGTATTACGTATTGTGTGTTTCTTGCGGGGTGCTCGACAGAATATAATATCGTTACCGGAGAAGAGGAAAGTTATATGTATTCTACGGATAAAGAAGTGCAGATGGGTACTGCTATCGATAAGCAGGTCGCAGAAGAATATAAAATGGCCGAAGACCCTCTGATGCAGAAACGCGTGGAGGATATTGGCAAGAAAATTGCCGCGGTATGTGATAGAAAAGATATTAGTTATCATTTTAAGGTATTAGAAGATGAGGAAGTAAATGCCGTTTCTTTGCCCGGCGGTTATGTTTATATCTTTAAAGGTTTGATAGAAAAGGTTTCCAGCGATGACGAGCTGGCAGGGGTGATCGGACATGAAGTCGGCCACATCGTCGCAAGGCATAGTATTAAAAAACTTCAGGCCCAGCAGTTATATACTGTGTTGATGATAGCCACGGCGGCTTCCACACAGTCAGGCCAGGTGGCTAGCGCAGCTGATTTGGCTTTTACGCAGATCATGCTCGGGTATTCTCGGGAAGATGAACTTTTGGCTGACCAGCTGGGTACGCGTTACGCAAAATTAGCCGGTTACAATCCGCAGGGAATGATCACTTTTTTGACCAAGCTACAAGATCTTAACCGCCGCAGGCCATTGCAGCCGATTAATTATTTTAAAACCCATCCCTATGTGCCTGACCGGGTGCGGATAGTGAAACAAGAATTAGGCCAGGGGGTTACTTTTAATGATTATATCAATATTGAACAAGCTCCTCATCATAAAGGGGATTTTCCTTAAGGTGTCATTCTTGAGAAGCCTGGTACTTGGGGGAACGTCCCTGTTTTTACTCTTACTTATTGGATGCGTGAAAACGGAGAATAAAATGCCGCAAGAGAAAAATCCTTTTGGAGTTTTAGAATTCTTGCACTGGAACCATGCCTGGAACAGCTATAAATATGACAGCCCAGAAGATTATGAAAAGACCGTGAAATTGATGCAAGAGGCAGGTATAGGTTGGGTGCGCATGGATTTTCTCTGGGAAGATATTGAGCCAAAGCAAGGAGAGTTTAATTTTGCCAAATACGATTACATCGTGGATCTGCTGACAAAAAACAATTTAAAAATTCTTGGGCTTTTGGATTATACCGCTCCTTGGGCTGCGAGCGACGGTAAATGGAATTCCGCTCCGAAAGATAATCAGCTCTTTGTGGATTACGCGATGAAAGTAATTGAGCGTTACAAAGATAAAGTGAAATATTGGGAAGTCTGGAATGAGCCGGATTCTTCTGTGTATTGGAAGCAACAGGATGGTTTAAAAGGGTATTGTGAGCTGTTAAAAGCAACGTATGTGGCGGCAAAAAAACAAGATCCGGATTGCAAGATCTTAAATGGCGGAATAGCCAATGGCCTGGCAACTCTGCACCATTTGTATGAGAATGGCGCGAAAGATTATTTTGATATTCTCAACCTGCATTTTTTCGAAAATCCGCTTAATCCGCACGCGATAAAAGCGGTGACTGCTTATCCGAAGTTAGCTTATAAGATAATGTTAAGAAATGGCGATAACGCGAAGAAAATCTGGTTTACGGAAATCGGCTGTCCCGGAGTGAAAGAGGGAATCAAAACGCGGAATTGGTGGATGGATACGAACCCCAACGAACGCCAGCAAGCAGAGTGGTTGGAAAAAGTTTATAGTGAATTATTGAAAGATAATAATGTAGAAAAGATCTTTTGGGCGTTTTTCCGTGACTGCAAAGAGCACTGGGAAAACGGAGTGGATTATTTCGGGATCGTACGTTGGGATTTTTCCAAAAAGCCCGCCTATAAAGCCTATGAAAAGTGTTTTAAGAGCTGGAATAAAAATAATCCTTGAACGGTCTAATTCCTTGACAATATTTAGTGTAATGCTAAAATGTCTCTATAAATAATTAAAACGGAAGAGGCGATGAAAGTTAAAAAGCAATGGTTCAAACCAAAATTAATCGTCTTACTAAAAGAAAAGATGCAAGAGAGGATTTTACAATTTTGTAAAGCTGGAAGTTATAACGGTCCATCGATTGGGCCGATTGCCAATCAGACTTCCTGTTCTCAAACAACCAATATCCCACGTTATGTTTGTATTCAATGTGATGCATGTGATTTATCTTAGAGGAGTGAAGTGGCGTGGCTAAAAAAAAGAACTGGAGCAAGCCGAAGCTTACAATATTGGTGCAAAATCAAGCAGGAGAACGTATCCTTGTGCATTGTAAGTGGAATAATTTAAGATTAAACGGGCCAGGCTTTGATCGGTTTAACTGTTATATAAACAGTCCTCGCTGGGCGCAGTGTATTGGATGCGACCAATGGATTTATCCTGCCTCATAACTAGTAACTTTCCTTAACCCAGAGATTTTTCAATCACGATTTTATGCAGTAGCAGCATGACGATTACTGCCACAAGCACAAAAAACCCAAATGCCAGGAGGCTGTAGAAAAGGATTGTGTGTTCGCTGCGGTAATTTTCTTCTTTGAATTTTTTCGGGCCAACGATGAAAGAGCGGTCTTCTGTAATTGGGGCAGCCGGTGCGGGAAGGCTTTCTTGCACCGTTTCAGTTATTTTCTGCGGTTCATTCTTTTTATATCTATTTCTTCTGCTTCTGCGCGACATTTTTTAGTGCGGAGGGAGGGAGTTGAACCCTCATGTCTTGCGACACTGGCTTCTGAGACCAGCGCGTCTGCCATTCCGCCACCTCCGCGTGCGAAATTTCTTTTAGTATATCTTAGGCAAATCAGTCTGTCAATTTAATTATAAATCCATTGCGGCTGGACGGGTTTATTGCTATAATATAATGTTTTTAAGGAGGATAGGAAAAATGTTTCTCGAATCATTTAAAGTAATCGGCTCGGCAGTAGGGCAAATTATTGTGTTGGGCGCAATCGGCTTTTTTCTGGTAAAAAGAAATATCTTAAACCACCCCGGCCTGGATGCTTTAAGCAAGCTGGTGATGGAAGTGACCCTGCCGATTCTAATCTTTTGCGAACTGGCGAAGAATTTTAACTTTCATCAATATGCTAATTGGTGGATTTTTCCTTTATTAAGCATAGCGATTACTGCCGCAGGACTGGTTTTAGGTTTTTTCTTTCTTGGCCTAATCAAGGGGCATCAGGAAAAACTGCAATTTTTAAGTTTATCCGCTTTTCAGAATTCGGGATTTTTACCGCTTGTTTTAGTAGCCGCGTTTTTACCGGCGCAACAAAAAGAAACTATGTTTATTTATTTGTTTCTTTTTCTCATGGGATTTAATCTGGTAATGTTTTCTCTTGGGGTGCACCTAATTTGTTTTCATAAAGAAAAAAAATTCGAGCTGGCTTCTCTTTTTAGTCCGCCGGTAATTGCCACAGTTTTTACGCTGGCACTTATTTTTTTCGGTCTGCAGAGATTTATCCCCGGGAGTGCTCTGCGGTCATTACGCATGGCAGGTGATTGTACATTGCCGCTAGCAATGTTTGTGGTAGGGGGTAGCCTCGCGGAGATAAATTTAGGACAGGTTCATAAAAGTGCAATGGTTTTAATTACTCTGATCAAACTTATTATTATGCCGCTTCTTGGTCTATTATTAGTGATCAAATTGAAATTACCTGAATTAATCGGGCTGCTGATTCTATTGCAGCTGGCAATGCCTTGCGCAACCACGCTTTCCGTGATCACCAGATATTATAAGAAAGATGATCTATTGGTCAGTCAGGGGATTTTCTTTACACATATTGTCAGCATTATTACCATTCCGGTATTTTTAAGTATATATTTTGCGTTAGTTATGATAAGATGAGTAAAGTTATCGCCACTAACCGCAAAGCCTACAGAGATTTTGATGTGGTGGAATCTTTTGAATGCGGGATTGAATTAAAGGGCAGCGAAGTAAAATCAATCAGGGCGGGCAAAATTAATCTGGAAGATAGTTTTGCGCGCATTGAGCCAGAAGGGCTAAATTTATATAACACGCATATAAGCCCTTATGCCGAGGCGAGTTATCAGAATGTTGAGCCGGATAGGCCGCGTAGATTGTTGTTGCATAAATCTCAGATTGCTAAGCTCACCGGCCAGGTCACGCAGCGAGGGTGTACCTTAGTTCCTCTAAAAGTATATTTTAACGACCGAGGGTTCGCAAAAATAGAATTAGCTCTTTGTAAAGGTAAAAGACTCTACGATAAGCGGCAGGATATTAAGCGCCGTGAATCAGACTTAGAGATGCGTAGGATGTTAAAAAATAGAAGAAAGTAATGGGGGGTGAAAAGGGCTCGATCTAGGTAGGTCGGGTAAGAGCAGCATGTCGCAGATGCAAGGTCGGCTGCGTTAAAAATCCTTGCACAATATAAACGCAAACACACAAGTGTCACGTTTAGGAGCATTTGCCGCAAGGCCAATGTTCGTACCAGCCTTCGGGCTTAATTAAGCTCGAAGCCTCTAACTGTCCTTCCTACGGGATGGATTAGAGCGGCTAGTAGGATAGTTGCGGTTGGTTAGCCTTTGAGGCTGCAGCGAAAATTAAAAGGCTGCGTCCTGAAAAATCCTGTCTAGCGGAGTTATCAGGATTAAGCTTAAAAGATAGACTAAACATGTAGTGGCTTTTATCTGGATACTTGGGGACGGCGGTTCGATTCCGCCCACCTCCACCAAAATTTTCCGATAAGGAAAATTTTGGTGGATTCTGAACGAGCGTAATGCCGCGACAAGCGGCATAGCGAGTGAAGAATCTTAATACCAGCAATACTTATTAAAAAAATGACCAAACTAAAATTTTCTATTTTAATTTTCTTCTTGGGCTATTGTTTATTTTTTTCCGGCTGCGCTACTGCGCCAGTAAGTGACAATATCCCATCCGGAAGAGCTTCTTTAGGCAGGGCGAATTTTAGTAAGACGATGATCAGAAAAATCATCGTTGACCCCGGGCACGGTGGTAATGACCCGGGGGCAATCGGTAGGACCGGCTTACGCGAAAAAGATGTAAATTTAGATATTGCCAAGAGGTTAGCCAAACTGTTAAGGGATGCTGGTATCGAAGTAGTGATGACGCGCTCCAGTGATGTCTTTATTCCTCTAGATCGCAGAGTAGCAATCGCCAATGGAGCCCAGGCAGATCTTTTTATCAGTATTCACTCCAATGCCAACCGGGCAAGGTTGATGAACGGTTTTGAAGTATATTATATTACTCCTGCTGCAACGATTGATTCGCGTAGGGCGCTTTCAGCTGCATCATCCGGTAGGTTTACGGATTTAGACAGTGATATGCTTGCCGGGTCATCGTTAGATTTAAAGGCAACGCTCTGGGATATGATTAATAATTCTAACCGCGCGGATTCTATTGAACTGGCACATTCTATTTGCCGCACCATCCAGAGTAACCTTAGTACCTGTGTACTCGGGGTTAAGTCGGCAAATTATTTTGTCTTAAGGGGCGCACGCATGCCGGCGGTATTAATCGAGACCGGCTTTGTCTCAAACTCGCAGGAAGAAAAATTATTGAAAAATAGCCAGTATCGCCAGCAGGTTGCGCAGGCTATTGAACAGGGAATAGAAAATTATGCCCGTAACTACGCATTCGCGGAGGTAAAAAATTAATGAAATCAATCGGCGTTTTTGATTCAGGCGTGGGAGGTTTAACCGTAGTAAAGGAATTAATCAGGCAATTGCCTAATGAAGATATTGTTTATTTCGGCGATACTGCCCGGGTGCCTTACGGAATTAAATCCAAAGAAACAATCATCCGGTTTTCTCTGGAAAATATTTTATTTTTACTTAAGCACGACGTGAAACTGATTTGTGTGGCTTGTAATACGGTTTCCAGCCTTGCCTTGCCGGTGATCAGGAGCCATTTTAAGGTTCCGATTGTCGGGGTGCTTAGCCCCGGGGTAAGAGAAGCGGTATATGCAACACAGAACAAGCGCGTGGGAGTAATCGGTACGCCCGGCACGATCAAAAGCCGCGCCTATGAAAATGAAATCAAACAGCTGGATGCAAAAGTAAATGTTACTGCCGTAGCCTGTCCTTTATTTGTGCCGTTTGTTGAAGAAGGATGGCTAAGTGGCGATGTAGTATTAAGTGTGGTCAGGCATTATCTAAAACCTCTGAAGGAGGCGGGCGTGGATACGGTAATTTTAGGTTGTACGCATTATCCGTTATTAAAACCGGTGATCAGGCAGGTTTTAGGGCCAGAGGTAACACTGATTGATTCAGCCAAGCAGGTAGCTATTGAGGTGAATAAGATCCTTGCAGTAGAGGGGCTTTTAAATAAGGGCCGTCGGGGCAAACAAAAATTTTATGTCAGCGATAATCCGGAATGGTTTAGCAGCCTGGCAAAACGATTTCTCGGCCGGGCAGTAAAGGGCGCAAGCAAGGTGAACCATGTATAATTTAAAAGTCGATGCAGAGTTTAGCTCCGCGCATAATTTAAGAGAGTATTATAAGGGCAAATGCGAAGATTTACATGGCCACAATTGGAAAGTTGAGGCAGTGGTGGAAAGAGAAGATTTGGATAAGGCTGGCATGGTTTTTGATTTTAAATTCCTGAAATCGGAATTAAAAGCGGTCTTGGAAAAATTGGACCATAAATATTTAAATGAGATCGAATATTTTCAAAAGATTAACCCTACATCAGAGAACATCGCCCGGTATATTTTTGATATTCTCAAATCTACAATTCCAGAGCTTAAATCAATCACGGTCTGGGAATCCGAAAATTCATCAGCAACCTATTATGATAAATAAGCAACCTAAGGCTCGCGGGAAAAAAGCAGTAGTGCTTTTATCCGGCGGATTAGATTCTTCTGTTGTATTGTATCTGGCAAAGAAGAAGGGTTTTCAGTGTTTCTGCCTGGCGTTTGATTACAAACAGCGCCACTCACGGGAACTTAAGAGTGCAAGAGCCATTGCCCAAAGCGCAAAATGTGGCATTGAGGTAATGAAGGTTAGTTTTCCCTGGAAAGGTTCGAGTTTATTAGAAAAAAAAGCAGCATTACCCGGAGAAAGAAGGGCCTTACCTAATACCTATGTTCCAGGGCGTAATATTATTTTCTTAAGTTTTGCACTTTCTTATGCTGAGGCAATTAAGGCCAAGGCAATTTTTATTGGCGCGCACGCACAGGATTACAGCGGTTATCCGGATTGCCGGCGGGCATTTTTTCAAGCATTCAAAAAAGTAGTAGATACCGGCACAAGGGCGGGAAAAGGCATCCAAGTTTTTACTCCCTTGATCGATAAAAGTAAAGCCGGGATCATTAAGACAGGTGTTAAACTTAATGTTCCTTTTAACCTAACCTGGTCATGTTACAAGGGCGGATTAAAGCCCTGCGGTAAATGCGATAGCTGTTTTTACCGGGCAAAGGGATTTAAAGAAGCTGCAATGGAGGACCCCTTAACCTTATGAAAGGAAAAATCGCGGAAATTTTTGACAGCATTCAGGGCGAGGGGATCTATCTGGGAGAGAAACAGCTCTTTATCCGTTTTTTCGGATGTAGCCTCAATTGTAAATACTGTGATACGAAGTTAAATTATTACAAAGAATACACTCCAGAGGAGTTATTTAAGGAATTAAAATCTTTTAAGGATAGTTATCATTCTATAGTATTTACCGGAGGAGAGCCTTTAGAACAGAAAGATTTTTTGAAAGAAACACTTAAACTTAGCCATGCGAGAGGCTCTAAGAATTATCTGGAGACTAACGGTACCCTCTATAACGAATTACAAGAAGTAATCGACCTGGTGGATATTGTAGCAATGGATCTAAAGCTGCCCAGTTCAACCGGGCAAAGTCAACTTTGGGAGGAGCATCGTAAATTTTTAGAGATCGCCGTAAAAAGGGAAGTTTTTTTAAAGTGCGTGGTTTGTCTTTCCACAACCGAAGATGATATTCGGCAGGCAGCTAGCTTGATTAACGAAAGTAATAAAGGGCCGATCTTGGTACTGCAGCCGAATAGCTTTGAAAGCGGCCCTGCAATGGAGGAAAAACTGCAACATTTCAAAAATATCCTGAGCGAGGAAAAAATCGCGGTTTGTATCATACCGCAGATGCATAAGATAATAGGAGTGAAATGATGAAAAGCCATAAGTCTACTTACGAAGGGCTGCAGGGGCAAATTAGGAAATTAAAAAGCCCTGAAATTGAAGTTTTTGAAAATCAGTATCCGGATAAAGAGTACTCGATTGATATCGAGATTCCGGAATTTACCTGTATTTGCCCGAAAACAGGGCTGCCGGATTTTGCGCTGATAAAAATTGAATATGCGCCGGAAAAATTTTGCGTGGAATTAAAATCACTGAAGATGTATATGATTTATTTCCGGAATCTTGGAATATTCCATGAAAATGTGGTAAATAAAATACTCGAGGATTTCGTGGAGGCGGTAGATCCACGTTGGGCAAAGCTTAGCGGAGAATTCAATCCGCGCGGTGGAATTAAAACCACAGTAACCAGGGAATATCAGAAATGATCAAAGAGATATCTGCGGACAAAATCAGCAAAACTGTTGCTGATTTATGCATTCAGGCAAATTTTGTTTTAAGAGCAGATGTGCTCTCCCGTTTAAAAACCGCTTCCCATAAAGAAACAAGCCCGCGGGCAAGAGATATCTTAAAGGCAACTTTACGTAATTCCGCGCTTGCCCAGAGGGAAAGATTAGCGATCTGTCAGGATACTGGCTTGCCCTGTGTTTTTGTAGAGATCGGGCAAGAAGTAGTGATTAAGGGGGATTTGAAAAGCGCAATTAATCAAGGCATTGAAGCTGGCTACCGAGAAGGATATTTACGCGCCTCAGTAATTCAGGATCCGCTTTCTCGGGGAAATCCCGGATACAGCCCGGCGATAATCCATATTGATCTGGTAAAGGGGCGAGAATTAAGCCTTACGGTTCTACCAAAGGGGTTTGGTTGTGAAAATAAAACCCAACTAAGAATGTTTAAACCTACAACAGAAATCGAGGAGATTAAAAAATTTATTATTGATGCAGTAAAAGCCGCAGGCCCAGATGCTTGCCCGCCGTATGTTTTAGGAGTAGGGATAGGCGGTTCAGCGGATTATGCCTGCCTACTTGCGAAAAAAGCTTTGTTGAGAAACATTCTCCAGAGGTCACAGTCTAAGGCATATAGATTGGAAAGAGAATTATTGAAAGAAATTAATAAATTGTGTATCGGTCCAATGGGGCTAGGCGGTAAAACTACGGCTTTGGCAGTAAATATTGAAACCTTTCCCACGCATATCGCGGGATTACCGGTTGCGGTCAATGTTAGCTGCCATGCTTTACGCAGCGCCACAAAAAAAATTTAAGATGCAAGATAGAGAAGGAAAAATCAGAAATTTAAAAGTAGGCGGGCAAATTTATTTTAGCGGCACTATTTTTACTGCCCGCGACCAGGCGCATAAAAGATTAGCGGAAACAATTAAGAAAAAAAAGAAGCTGCCCTTTGATTTAAAGGGGGCAATGATTTATTATTGCGGCCCGACAAAAACCCCGAAAGGAAAAATTATCGGCGCCTGCGGCCCGACTACGAGTTCGCGAATGGATGAATTTACTCCGCTTTTATTAAAGGCAGGAGTTTTGGCAATGATCGGCAAAGGCAGGCGTTCGCCGGAAGTAGTAAAAGCAATAAAAAAATTTAAGGGGGTTTATTTTTTAACTTATGCCGGATGTGGTGCGCTTTTGGCTCAGTATATTCAGGAAGCATCTATCGTGGCTTTTGAGGATTTAGGCCCAGAGGCAATTTATAAACTGAAGGTGAAAAATTTTCCCCTGATTGTGGGGATAGACAGCAAGGGAAGGAGTATTTATGGTTCGTATTGACGGTAGGGGTGCGGATAAATTAAGAAGGGTAAATATTATTCCCAATTATATTAAATATGCCGAAGGCTCATGCCTGATCGAGCTCGGAGAAACCAAGGTAATCTGTACGGCATCGGTTGAAGAAACTGTCCCGCCATTTTTAAAGAATAGCGGTACTGGCTGGGTGACTGCGGAATACGGGATGCTGCCGCGTTCATGTCAGACGCGTATTCAACGCGGAAAAGATTCCGGCCGTACTTATGAAATTCAAAGATTAGTCGGCCGTTCATTGCGCGCGGTTACAGAAATGAAATCAATCGGCGAACGTACGGTCTGGATTGATTGTGATGTGATCCAGGGTGACGGAGGTACCCGTACCGCTTCTATTACCGGAAGCTTTGTCGCATTATGCCTGGGGCTAGAAAAAATCAAGAAAAACGGATTGATCAACAAGATCCCGGTAAAAGATTTTGTTGCCGCTACCAGTGTCGGGATGCTTAACCAAGAATTGATCCTGGACTTAAATTATGCCGAGGATTCCCAGGCGCAGGTAGATATGAATATTGTGATGACCGGGAAAGGCGAATTTATTGAGATTCAAGGCACTGCCGAACGCAGTACCTTTACTAAGGAAGAAATGAATAGCCTGTTGGATCTGGCAAAGAAGGGGATAGAGGAATTAATTGTGCAGCAGAAAAATATCCTCAAAGGCATTCTTTAGGAAGATCGTATGGATTTAGTTATTGCCACAAAAAATAAAAAGAAGTTCGCGGAGATCAAAGAGATCTTAAAAGGTTTAAAATTAAACCTGATTTCTCTCGCGGATATTACGCAGCCGCCGCGGATCATTGAGAACGGCAAAACCTTTAAGGTAAATGCCGTAAAAAAAGCGCGCAAGTTAGCGCAGTTTACAGGAAAGCTTAGTTTAGGCGAAGATTCCGGCCTTTGTATTGACGCCTTGCATGGGGCTCCGGGAGTGTATTCTTCGAGATTTTCCGGCAAGGATAAGAGCGACCTAAAAAATAATCGTAAGGTGCTAAAACTTCTCGAAGGAGTGCCTTTGAATAAGAGAAAGGCGCATTATATTTGCGCGGTTGCCTTGGCAGATAAATCCGGATTGGTGGGGGTGGTCGAAGGCAGGTGTAACGGAGTAATTGGATTTGGATTGAAAGGTAATCGCGGCTTTGGGTATGACCCGCTTTTTATGATTACGAAATATAAAAAAACTTTTGCCCAGCTGGGTGAAAAAATTAAGCACAAAATGAGCCATCGTTATTACGCCTTGGAAAAGGCGCAGAAGATTATTAAGAAATATATTGAGAAGCAGGAAGGCAATTGATATAATTAGCGATTAAGTATTTGTTACGGGGCGTGGTCATCCCCCAAAAACCGTGGGGGATTTCGCCACGGAGCAAAAAAATCTTACGGGGCGTGGCTCAGTTTGGCTAGAGCGCTTGCTTTGGGAGCAAGAGGTCACAGGTTCAAGTCCTGTCGCCCCGACCAATTTTATACCACTCAAAACTCCTGCCTCAATTGGCAGATAGGAGGTTATATGGCCACTAAGAAAGTTTTCATAATCTTATCTTTAGTATTGTTTTGTTCCGGGCTTTCTTATGCGGCTAAAAAAACTCCTTTAATGTCTGAGTTTGCGCAGGATCACTATCTCAAAGGTGTAAAGGCCCAGGAAGGAAATGATTTTGTAGAAGCAGAAGAATGGTACCAAAAGGCGCTCATCCTTGAGCCTAATAATCTTATTTTGCAGAAATACGTGCTTCATAATCGCGCTGCAATGTATGCCAAGCAAGGAAATTTAGAAAAAGCAGAAAACTCTTTTAAAGAGTTGTTGAAAATTGACCCTAACTATAAGCTCGCGGAATTAAATTTGGGCCTCATCTATGATCAGAGGAGGACGCGGCTGGAAGCCCTGGAATATTGGGCAAAGATGTTTAAGCTGGAAGATAAGAAGCCAAAAGATTTTATTCTGGAACAAGGGCAAGAGTTAGAAATAAATAATAAATAGATGTAATGCGCCTGTAGCTCAAATGGATAGAGCACCTGCCTTCTAAGCCGGTGGTTGGCCGTTCGATTCGGCCCAGGCGCATGGAATGCTGCAAAATATATTTATGAGACTACGTACAAAATTATTATTTATCGTCAGTTCTTCTCTGGTGATTTTTTTCTGTGCGGTCTATACCTTCCTTGTCCTGGAAGGCAAGGTTTTTATCATTGACCAGCTGCAGGCTCTGACCCAGAGAAAAGTAAGCATTAATTATTTCGATATTACTGCCCCGCTTAATCTGGATATCAGAGGGCTAGAAATAGAGGGCCTGGCTAAGGCAGATGCAGTGTTTATTTCTCCTAGCGTATTGCATTTACTTTTGGGCAAGATTGCGCTTAACGAGGTGAGGATTACCCGGCCCCGGATTACTTATGAAAGAATTCTGCCTAAACCGCAAGAACCTTCTAATGAGTTAGCCAAGAATTTAAATGAAACTGTATCAGAGATCACGGAAACTTTTAGCGCTCCGGATGTTTTCTCTGCGATTTCTCATTTGGCAGCATCGATCAAGAAGCAAAAACAGCGTAAATTTATTTTTAAGCGTATTGATATAGAAGGCGGAAAGATCGATTTTACCGACCGTACCGTTGGCAAAAACGGAATTAATATCACGATACAAGATATCAATCTATTTCTTACTAATTTTTATCTTCCGCCGCGCCAGGTAATTTCTAAATTTGATATTAGAGGAAGGATTCCCTGGGGCAGCCAGAATGAACAGGAGATGGGCAAGATAGAGGCTTCTGGCTGGTTTAACCTTTTTAAAAAAGACATTACAGCAAGTGTGAATATCCGCGATATTGACGGAGTATATCTTTATCCTTATTATTCCAAATGGGTAGATTTAGAAAAAGCACGCATTGAAAAAGCAAAGTTATTTTTTAAGAGCGACATCCACGGAGTAAATAATACTATCGTGGCACCCTGCCATTTGGAGCTTACTGATATTGTTTTTAAGCCGCGTACTCCAGAAGAGCAGGCGGAAAAGGCAGAAAAGATCGCTACCAGAGTGATCGATATATTTAAAACTTTAAATCAGGGCAAAATTGTGCTAGATTTTACGATTAAGACCAAGATGAGCCAGCCGGAATTTGGTTTTGGTAATATTAAGATGGCTTTTGAGGAGAAACTCGCCCAGGGGAGAGGCCCAGGGATTACTGTTAAGTCTGTAGCGATGTTGCCGGGTAAAATTATTGAGGGCACGGTAAAGAGCGCCACAGATATTTCTAAGGCGGTTTTCGGAGGAAGTTTCGCGATTGCCAATGAATTAAGAAAAGCAGTTCTGGCAAAAATGAAAAAAATAAAGGGGTGAGTATGACAAGAATTCTACGGATTTTATTTTTCTTGTTTGCATTAATGATGTTAGTGGGCGGTCATCGGCAACAATGCCAGGCCGAAGAACAAAAAGAAACAGAATCCGCTAATATCGATTCAAGGAATATTCAATACGATAAAACCCCTTTAAATAAATTAGGTAGAGGTGTGGTGAATACCTTGACTTGTTTGTTGGAGGTTCCCGGAGAAGCAATTAAGGTTGGGCAGGAAAAAGATCCGCTTACCGGGGCAACCTTAGGTATAGTGGAAGGTTTCTGTACCGCGGGGCTACGCGGTTTAACCGGCATATTTGATACCATAACTTTTTTTATTCCACCTTATGATAAACCCAAGATGCTTCCGGAATACGCCTTACAAAGTTTTTTAGAAAAAAGTAAGGAGATCCCAAAACCATCAGTTCCGATAGTGGATGCGAAAGATCAAGGAAATTAAAAAAGAGGAGGAAGAAGATGCGGCAAAAGGTTTTTTTCATATTTGGTATTGTAAGTGTGTTATTGGTTGCAGTTTCTTTCGGATTGGTTTTAGCTCAAGAAACTACAGATTCTTCATCTAGTGTTAATGCTATTGCGCAGCAAAAAACAGAAATCCAAGCTAATGCACAGGCAGCAAAGCAGGCAGAGGCGCAATTAAAACAGCAGATTGAGCAAGCAGTAAGTTCTGGCGATAAAGTGGCTGCAGAGAGTTTACGTCAGCAATTAAAAGCTTTACGTTCAGAACATATGCAGCAGAAAGAGCAGGATAAACAGGAAATGAGAAGCCTGAAACAGGAGATGAAAAGCAATATGCCTCCTTCGGGCGAGAACGTAAATAATCCTCCAGGTTATAACCCTCCGGGTGTTGGACCGAATAACCCCCCGGGTTATAATCCTCCGGGTGCAGGGCCAATGGTAAATCCGCCTGGTTATAATCCTCCAGGTGTTGGACCGAACAATCCTCCAGGGTATAATCCGCCTGGCGCTGGAGCAATGAATCCTCCAGGTTATAATCCACCAGGTGTAGGCCCAAATAATCCTCCAGGATACAATCCTCCTGGTAAAGGAGCTGGTAATCCCCCAGGTTATAATCCTCCAGGCAAAGGTCCGGGAAATCCTCCTGGATATAATCCTCCAGGTAAAGGCGGTAAGCATAAAGGCGTTCCTGGTGGTGTTAAGAATAGGCTTTGAGCCGTAAATCAGGATAGTAAAAAATAGATGAAAATGGTGGGTGTAGCTCAATTTTAATGAGGCCACAACTTACGAACACGCAAGTGCGAGTAAGTTGTTTGGCCGAATTAATCCCGCCGGTTTTTGGCGGGAGGTTAGATTGCAAAATTTTCAAAGTTTAGGTCTTTCTTATGGTGGGTGTAGCTCAATTGGTTAGAGCATTAGACTGTGGCCTAATCCATTATCTTGACAATTTTTCCGTTCTTTGATATAATTGCGCTATGTCAAATCAAAGATGCAAGATTTGTGGCAAAGAGTTCTATGCAAAACCTTTTCATACAAAAAAAGGTTGGGGTAAATATTGTTCTATAGAATGTCGTTCCCGATCTCAATTCAACGGAAAATGGGTAGAATGTTCTTATTGCGGGAAAAAGATTTACAGAACTCCTCGCGATTATAGAAAGTCAAGAAGCGATAGGTTCTTTTGTTCGGTAAGCTGCCACTGTTCATGGGAAAATAAAAATGTGCGCTGTGGCGCTAATGCGCCGAATTGGATTGCAGGAGAAAATGCTTACAGAGACATAATGAAAAGATCTGGTATAGCTAGAAAATGTAATAAGTGTGGAGTTGATGATAGAAGAGTCTTGTCAGTTCATCATAAAGACGGAAATAGGAAAAATAACGAAATAGAAAATCTTGAGTGGTTGTGTCGTAATTGTCACTATGTTATTCATTGGCATTAACTTGTGGTGGGTATAGCTCAGTTGGATAGAGCTCCTGACTGTGGCTCAGGTGGTCGCGAGTTCGAATCTCGTTACCCACCCCAAT
>JAQUNE010000006.1 GCA_028717765.1 Candidatus Omnitrophota bacterium
TACTTTCAAACACTTGGTCGTCTTCAGTGCCCTGCTTGCCGTCATTGCCATTACGCAACCCCACGATACCCTGGGCCATATTTTCATCCATCCCTAGTGCTACAAATACCTGCTCTGGAGCGGTATTAATATTTACGCTTCCGTTTCCGTATACAGTGATAAAATCTTTAAATTCCGCGAATTCTTTCTCTGTTAAACCTTCAATAAATAAAAGCTCTTCCTTTAAAGTAAACGGCCTTAAAGGAGAAGCCTGGATTTTTTGTGCTAATTCCAGGCTTAATCCCGGTAAACGCGCCAAAATTTCACTAGAGGCGGTATTGATATTTATTTTACTCTCCTCATCTACTTGAGTATAAGTAAATTTTACATTTCCCATTGTCCTCTGGCGAAGTTGATTTAATTTCGCTAAACTATCATAGCTGGTTTTATCATTTTTTTTCTCCGCCCAGGCATATAGGCAGGCAGCTTTTGCCAAATACGGGCAAACCGCCCTCTCCTCCAAAACCCTGGATAGCTTTAGCTGGGTCGCAATTATTCTATATACCGCCGTGGTGAGGATAGAAAAAAATACTAATATCCAAATGGAAAGCACCAAAAGGCTAGCTCTTCGAGAATACCGGAATAAAGATTGTTTTGTTATATTCTTCACCTTTTAACTTGCCTTGTAATTTTATTGCGGCAAAAACGCCTGACTCTTTCGCCCAATCCTGCACCCAAACATATTCTTCTTTTTCGCTGTCAAACTTGAGGAAACTCAGAGAAAATTCATCCAGGGAGGCAAATTTTTTTTCAGAATATTTTTCCTCTTCCTTACCTTCAAGAATATATCTTAAATCTACCTGCCCGCGGATCAATGATTTTTCTTCGGGATTAAACCTGTAGGTTATCTTAAGAATTGAATTTCCTGTGAGAATCGGAAAGGTTACTTCGTTTGACTTGCCTGTAAAGCCAATAGTAGTAAGATCCTGGCTCTGACGCAGTTCCCGGGAGATCTTTTCTATAGAAAGGACAGTATCATATTGAGCAAGGTTAATATTCCTTGCCCTTTGCCATATTTTCATCCCTGCTAGAAAACAAGAACCCAACCCCATGGCGATAATGGAAAATATCGTCGCCACCATCACGGTTTCAATCAGCGTAAATGCCTTAACCTGCGAGGTGCGGCTATTCTTTATTTTTGAAATACGTCCCCAGGACCGCATTTTGAGTAAGGTTGCCTTCTTTCCAACTTAAATCTAATTTTGCCTCACTTAAAAACTTATCCAGACCCTCCGCGCTTATTGGTGCTATTTCCGAAGCATAGGTTGCGTTAAGAAACCCCAGTTTTATATTCTCCTGGGCAGTCGCAGGAATCACGCCTTTTTCTAGAAAAGCTTTCTCCTCCAGCTCTGCCATTTTCTTTTCTAGAAAATTCGCCGCGCTAATCCGGTTCTGGCTGATATTCAGTGCCTTGGCGCTGTTTAAAAACGAACGGATCACTAAAACGATCCCTATGGAAAGAATAGAAACCACAACCATTAATTCGATAAGGCTAAAACCCCTACTGCGTATTTTCATCTTTTATTTTCGGAACCACGATACTGAGCATTGTCTCGATCCTTAAAGTATCTGCCTGTTCATCTTTTGCCACAAGAGAGAATTTATCCGTTTCAACAAGCAGGTTACTGCTTTGCATTTTGTTCAGGAAATTAAAGATTCTTTCTTCCGAGCCTTCGGCGCGCAGGTCGGCATTATATTTTTTACAATTTTTAAGTTTATCGATTTGGTTCTCCGGGCTCAGGTTAATCACGGAAATCCCCGAATCATCGGCGATCTTCTCAACTTCTTTTAAGAATCTTGTAATGATCTCTCTTTCAGAAGTAGCATCAGTAATCTCTAAGTAGGTTTTATAGCGGCTGTTTTCGCTTAAAATCTTATCTTTCTGCTTACGCATTGCCATGCCAATCTTTAAATTAGCCTCTTCTAATTTTATCTGTTGATTTAAGCTTCTAATTTTTGACCTTAATCCGGAGAAAAAGAACCTTTCAATCAAAAAAACTCCAAGAATCGCAACTACGGCATAAATAATGGTTTTTTGGCCTTTTTTTAATTGGATAGGCTTGATCATTTTACTTTTTTTCTACCTTGGCTTCTTGCGGACTTTCCGTCGGAACTTCCGGCAGGAAGCTTATCTCAAAATCAGTGATTTCTTTTTCTTTTACTTTTTTTGACCGCGTATATTTGGTGGTAACATCTTTAAAATACTTAGAGCCTTCAATTACCGAGACATAGCGAAAAACATCTGAAAGCTGTAACCCCTGCCCGCGTAAACTTACCTTGCCAAATTCATCTACGCTGATAGAATTAATCGCAATTTGCACAGGCGTAATCTTTTGCAGTTCATTAACAAATGCCAAGGGGAGCTTACGGTGATAGAGATAGCTACGCACAAAATCAGTTTTTTTGTATTGGCCCAATAAATCCCCCATCTCTTTATTGATCTGAGAATTTTGCTCCATTAATTTATTTAAATAATTCTGCTGATTATAGAACTTCCCCCAAAAAAACGCCACTAACGCGCTAAAAAAATAAAGTACCAAAACCCCTAAGATCGTCAGGTCCCTGGTCCTGTCCCTAAGCGACCTTCTGATCTGTATCTCCGGCAACATAAAAGTCACGCGTTTTTCCGTATCTTCCAAAATTAATTCGGAAACCGCTGTTAATGAAACGTTCGCAGGTATCTGGCGCTTCTTGGATTCTAACATTGCCTTACTATAGGGCCAAGAAACGCATTTAATCGGAATATCCAACTCTCCCTGCATGGTTTTCTCTAAATCAGTAATCAGGCTGGCACCGGAGAGAAAAATCTTTGCCGGATTCTTATTCTGTTCTTCGTTATGAAAAATTACCAAGGATTGTTTTACTTCGCCGATAAGTTTAGTCACCTGGTTCGCCTGTAGTTGCGTGGTAGTCTCCAGGGCGATACTGCGGCTGAATAAAAGGTTATTGCGGTTAAAAACAATAAAATCGGTAAAATTAGAATCCACATCTAAAAGCAGATAGATATCATTAGCGTTAATTTCTGACTTTTGCGTTGCCATTACCCATTCCCATACCGCACAAGAGCCCAAGTCAATCCTGTCGATATAGAGATCCGCAGCTTGTAAAATATTCAGCTGCCTTTTCAAGATATCATTATGCGCGATCACCAAGAGTACTTTCATATAGTTCATTTCATCATGGCCGAGCAGCGAATAATTAAAAACTATCTCTTCTTTTTTATAAGGGACGATCCTACCGATGTGCAGTTGCAGCATTTGCGAAATTTCATTCTTATCTTCGGAAGGAAGGTGCAAGTTTCTCACGGTGACTAAATTCCGGGGAATGGAAACTACCAGTGGACGTGGCCTTAATTTTAGTTCGCTGAATATCCCAGAGATCGTTTCAGTAATCTGCTTATCGGATAAACCTAAAACCGGCTTAACAATACAATCCGCAAGCTGCTCCTGTTTTACAAAGGGATGCGCAGTTACTATTTTTAGAAATTGTTCGTTAATTTCTATTCCGACGGGAGATGATTTCATAATTAATGCACCATCTGGGTAATTTGAAAGGTTGGCAGAAGAATCGCCAGCACTATGGTCCCTAAAACTAATCCCAGTGCCAAAATAAGTAGCGGCTCCAATAAAGAACTAATCAGCATAATATCAGCCTCTACCTGCTGAGTATAAGATTGCAGGACTTCCGCTAACACCTCTCCTAGCCTGCCTGATTCTTCTCCCACGGCAACCATTTTAGTAAAAAACTTAGGTAAGCTGGTCAATTCCTCCATGCTTTTTGAGATACTCTGGCCAGAAGCGACTTCAGCATGGACTTTTTTCATCTCTTCCCTTAATTTGGGGTCATCAATGGTTAAGGTTGCCACTTCCAAGGCTTTTAAGGCCACCACACCGCCATTTAAAAGCAAAGCCAAAGAGCGGGCAAACTGAGCTAATTCCTGGTTTTTAATCAAACGCTTGATTACCGGCAGGCGTAACTTGATTTTTCTTATTAGTTTATTATAAAAAGGAAGGGCTTTGCGGTTATAGATGGAAAAAATAATAAAAATTACTACGGCTACTACAAGATACCAGGTTTTACTGGAGAATGAACTTATTTTTAAGATAATTTTTGTAATCAGCGGCAACTGCTGGTTCATTCCCTCAAAAATCGGGCGCAGCTTAGGGATGACAAAACTAATCAAAACAAAAATACTCACCAGACCCACCATTAAAAGCAGCGCCGGATAAGCCAAGGCAAGCCTGATTTTCGTTTTTAGGCTTTCCTCTCGCTGTAGAAACTCAGCTACCTGCTCTAGGGCATAATCCATTTTACCGCTGGCCTCTCCGGATTTGATAATATTAATAAAAAGCGGAGAAAATATCTTCGGATAATTCCCTAACGACTCTGAGAAAGGCTTTCCTTGACGGGTAGATTCGTAGAGATTTTGGATAATTTCTCGAAACTTAAGGTTTTCCGTCTGTTCATAAAGGATGCGCAGGCACGACAATAACTCCACCCTAGCCCTGATCAAGGTAAGTAATTTTTGCGTAAAAATAAGCAGGTCGTTGGAACTGACACCTTTCCTAATCTGGATTGTTATTGCTCGTTTTGCTTTTTTTGTTTTCACTTCCCCGTGCGGGGCATCGGTAATTGAAACTGGAAAAAGCCCTTGGCCAACTAATTTATTTAGGGCCTCATCCTGGCTCTGGGCCTCAATTGTGCCTTCAAAAATATCATTCAATCCCTTTTTTGCTTTATAAATAAATTTTGCCATTTTATGCTTCTAGCTCAGTGACCCTCAGAACTTCTTCCGGAGTGCTAACACCGGCAGCAATTTTTTCCATCCCAGCATCTCTTAAGGTCTTAAAGCCGATTTCCCTGGCCTTCTTTTTTATTACCGAAGCAGAAGACTTATTAATGATCAATTCCTGGATATCATCATCTACTAAAAGCATTTCGTAAATCGCTGTCCTGCCCTTGTACCCGATAAATTTACAGCTTTCGCATCCTTTGCCATGATAAATCTTCATCCCCTTAAAAATATCCGGGAGGGAATCCTTATTCTTCATTTCTTCTTTACAATTTGGACAGATTACCCTGATTAATCTTTGTGAGATAAAGGCATTTACCGACGAGGCTACTAAATACGGTTCAATCCCGATATCCATCAGACGGGTTGCACCGCTGCAAGAATCATTAGTGTGTAAAGTAGAAAATATTAAATGCCCGGTAAGTGCGGTTCTAATTGCCAATTCCGCGGTTTCTAAGTCTCTTACCTCTCCCACCATCATAATATCCGGGTCATGGCGTAAGACAGAACGTAGCGCATTTGCAAAGGTAAAACCGATCTCCGGCTTTACCTGAAGCTGCACGATCCCCATTAATTCATATTCAATAGGATCCTCAATAGTAATGATCTTCACCGCGTCTTTATTTAATTTGCTTAAACAGGCATAAAGTGTGGTAGTCTTTCCGCTTCCTGTGGGGCCGGTAAGAAAGATAATTCCATGGGGCTTCTGCATCAGTTTTTCTAATCTCGATAAATAATCCTGCGGCAGCCCCAATTCTTCAAGGTTAAAAAGTAAATGCACAGGCAAAATTCTGATTACTACATTCTCCCCGTAAATAGAGGGAATAATCGAAATTCTGAGATCCACCTGTTGCTCAGCGATTTTAATGATTGCCCGGCCGTCTTGCGGCAGGCGGCGTTCCACCACATTTAAGTTAGAAAGAATTTTAATACGCGAGACAATCGCGAGAAATAAATACTGGATATCCTGCGGCAGGCGCATATCATAAAGCACGCCGTCGATTCTTTGCCTGATGCGTACTTTATTACGGTATGGTTCGATATGAATATCGGTTGCCCGGGAAGTAACTGCATCTGATAATATCTGGTTAACTAATTTTATTACTGAGGCATCCTGCGCGGATTTTTCCAGGTCCTCGATCTCGTCTTCCTGTTTGGCTTTTTGCTGTTGTTTTTGCGCTGCAGCACTGGTATGAGTAAGAATCTCTTCAACTGTTTCAGCACCTACCCCATAATACTTTCTGATAGCGGCAAGAATTTCTTCTTCGGAAGCCAATACCCTTTCCACGTCATAGCCCAAATGTAACTTCAAATCCTCCATTGGCCAAACTGCCAAAGGATCAGAAACCGCAATGGTCAAACTTTTCTCTTTTATGGCAAGCGGCATAAATTTATAGTGCCAGACGAATTTTGCCGGAATCGCCTTAATTACTGCATCAGAAACAATAACTTCCTTGAGGCTAGGATAAAAAGGAAGATTTAATTGCTCTGCTAATGCTTCCAAAAATTGCGCCTGTGTAACCATCTTCTTACGCAAAAGAATCTTACCGATAATCTCGCCGGTTTTACGGCCCTCTTCAAGCGCTTCTGCCAATTGCTGCTGTGTAAGCCAGCCCTTGCTAATTAATATTTCGCCTATTTTTGCCATGTTTTTAACTCCGTCTCTAAATATTAAACTTACTCGTTAGGCAAAGCTCCGATCATATAAAATTTATCTTCTGCCCAGGAATCTACGCGGCCGGAAATAATCTTTTCACAGCCATTGATCGTCTCCTCTAACGGAACATAAATCCCTTTCATACCGGTATATACCTCGCCGGTAAAAAAGGGCTGGGTGAGAAAATTCTGCAGCTTCCTTGCTCTTTCAAAAATAATCCGTTCCTGTTTTGATAATTCTTCTTTACCGATAATCGAGACGATGCGCTCCAGGTCGCGGTGTTTCTGGAAATGCTTGATTACTTCCTGCACCACCTCAAAATGTTTTTTTCCGATCATTAACGGATCGATAAAACCGCTTGAGCTCTGTAAAGGGTCAACTGCCGGATATATACCGCGTTGCACAAATTCACGCGAAAGTACCAACACTGAACCTAAATGCGAGAAGATCGCGACAACTGCCGGATCAGTTAAATCATCCGCAGGCACGTAAACCGCTTCTACAGAAGTGATACTTGAACCTTTTAAAGATTTAATTCTCTCATGAAATTCGCTGATCTCGCTGGTTAAAGTAGGCTGATAGCCGGTTTCCGAAGGGATCCTTCCTAACAACGCCGAAAGTTCTGCTCCGGCTTGGGCAAACCTAAAAACATTATCCATAAAGAAAAGGACGTTTTGCCCTTTCCTTTGCACTGACTCGGCAATCGCGATCCCTGTCTGTGCTGCTTCAAAACGCGCACCGGAAGATTCATTCATCTGGCCAAAGATTAAAATTGAACGCTTAAGTAATCCCGTGCGTAAAAATTCAAAATATAATTCATTACCTTCACGGATACGTTCACCGACTCCGGCAAAAACACAGGTACCCTCATGCTTGGTAATAATATTATGGATGATCTCTAAGATTAGGATTGTCTTACCTAAACCTGCACCACCTAAGACTCCGGTTTTAGAACCCTTAACCAGGGGAGAAAGCAAATCTATGGCCTTGATGCCGGTTTCCATAATTTCGAATTTCAGCGCTCCATTTTCCACGATAAAATCATTTTCTGTCTGCGCTGTTTTGCGGTCACGGATGGGAATGAGTTCTTTACATTCTATCGGCCCTTGGCCATCAATAGGCTCGCCCATAACATTTACCACCCTGCCATAAAGGCATTCGCCTGAAGGAACCATCAGGCTGCTACCGCTCGCCTCGCAAGAAGAATTTCTCTGTAAGCCATAAGTAAAATTTAAGGCGATACAGCGGCAGATATTCGGCTCATGATGCTCGATAACCTCCAAAACTACTTCTTCTCCGTCGAGGGTATTGGTATTAAGCACTTCATAAATCGCCGGGAGTTTCTCGCAATCAAAACTTACATCTACCACCGAACCATACACCGCGACTATTTTACCCTTTGCCCCATTCATTTACGCATCCTTCTTATTTTTTCTTATCCAAAATTACCTTCGAGGCAGAAATCTCGCGGATCGACCTGTCTCTTAAGGTGTGCACCTGCCTGAAATATTCAAAAGCCAAACGCTGATTTAAAAGAGAGAGCTCCTGCGTGCTTCCCTCTAAATGCATGATCCTTGCTCCGTATTCCGATTGCTTAGATGACCAGAAAATTTCCAGCATTTTAAAAGCCGCCCAAAGTTCAAAAATAACTTCGATTACTTTTTTTGAGTAGGGTTCGATTAATAATCCGTCATCCACAATGCTTGGACGGCCCTGCTCAATTTTTCCTTCATAAGGCAAAAATGGCACTACTTCGATTTTTTGCGCGGTTAAAGAAATAAATTTCGGATAGACAATAAAGATCCTGCCATATTTTTCCAGGTAATTCTTGAGCAAATACCCGCGGATAGACTCCAGCTCTTCGTGGTTAATCTCGTCGGTAAAACCGGGAAAAAATTTATAACCCACATTCACGTCTTCCAGATATTTCGCCCCGCGTTCCCCTAATACTATGATCTCATCATTCTTGGACCTGCGTTGGTCCAAGCCGGCATTAATCAATAGGGTATTCAATTCTCCCAGGAATCCTTCATCAGAAGTAACGATTAATATGGTTGAGGGTAGCTCTTTACGATCGCGAAAATAGGTATGATTAGATTGTAGAGGGGCAAGAATATTCAAGCAGGTATTCAACTCATTAAAAAAACTGTCATTGGGTTTTTCTTTGAGTTGAAAGGAACGAAACTGAATAATTGCGGCAGTCTTTAATACCTCGATAATATCTCCCAAGCCACGGCTGACATCCAAGTCCTGCCTTAAAGCGGCAATGGTCTTCATCAGGTATTACTCTCTTCTTCTTTAAGGACCTTAAAAAAATTGACCATGGTTTTATCTAACTCTGATTTGATCTCTTCGGTTAAATCCTTGTTTTCTGACAAGAGCCCCAAAAGTGTGGAATTTTCCGTCGATAAATATGTGAAGAACCTTTCAATGAACTTTCTTAACATCGGAGGGCTCAGGGTCTCTAAGATCTTACGCTTAAAAGCATAAAATAAGACAATTTCTTCCTCTGTGGAAATCGGCTGATTATTGGGTTGGATCAATAATTCTCTTAGCGCCTCCCCCCTTTTCATTTTCGCTATTGCCTCAGGAGAAAGCCGGGTGCGTAATTTGGTCATCCTTAACATTTCCCGGTATTGGGCATACTCTAAACGTAACCCACCGCTAACTTGCCGTACCCCAGGAAACTGAACCCTACTACCTATACGTGAAACCGACAGCCCTAAATCAATAGCAGGCTTAAATCCTTCGCGGAACAAATTAGAGTTGATATAAAGTTGCCCATCGGTAATAGAAATAAGGTTGGTCTGGATATAGCCGGTAATATCTCCCTGCAAGGTTTCCACAATCGGCAAAAATGTCATTGACCCGCCGCCTCTTTTTTGATTAAGTTTCCCTGCGCGCTCTAATAATTGCGAATGCAGATAAAAAATATCTCCTGGATAGGCCTCTCTTCCGGGAGAACGTTCCAAAAGTAGCGACATCTGACGGTAGATCCAGGCATGTTTTGTTAAATCGTCAAATATTAATAAAACATGCTTTCCGTTATACATAAAATATTCACCCAAGGCTGCTGCGGCATAAGGAGCGATATATTGTTCGGCAGCAGAGGTATCTGCGGAAGAGGTCAGCACAATCGAATATTTTAGCGCATCTTTCTGAACCAAAGAATGCAAAAGTTTTTTCAATACTGCCTGGGGCCCTCCGATCCAGCAATAAATACAGATCACGTCTTTATCTTTTTGATTGATGATCGCGTCGATACAGATCGAAGATTTACCGGTCTGCCTGTCTCCGATAATTAATTCCCTTTGCCCGCGGCCAAGGGGAATAACCAAATCAATAATTTTCACCCCTGTAGGCATTGGCTCTGTAACCGGCTCTCTTTCGATAACCCCGGGCGCCTCACGGAAAACCGGGAAAAAATCAGCAGAAGGAATCGGCCCCTTACCATCAACGGGTTCTCCTACACTATTAACTATTCGGCCCAAGAATTTATCACCCACCGGCATTTTTAATAATTCCGCCAAGGAGGTCACGCTATCACCAACAGAGATCCCTCCTTCATCACCCAAAATAATCACCAAAACCTCATGGGGATTAAAGCCCATAACAATACCTTTTGTGCCTTCAGGAAATTGCACTAACTGGCCAAAAACGCAAGAAGGTAGCCCGTTCACGCGCGCAATCCCACGCCGCACGTCTTTTACGAAACCCACTTCCCGGATTTCTACAAGCGGGATCTTTAAATTATCTAATTTACTTTGCATCTTTTACTTCAACCTTTTCTGTTTTTAAATAAGGGATTACTTTTTTAAATTTATTCCTCAGGCTCCCGTCGATAGTCAAGGCACCCACTTGAATAATTAATCCGGCAATAATCTCCTGGTCAACTGATTCCTCCAGGTCAACCGCTAAACCAATTTTTGCAGAAAGTGCATGGATAAGCTTATCTTTTTCTCCCGCATTCAAAGCAGAAGGAACCAATACTTTAGCTAGTTTTGACTTTACAGAAAATCTATCTTCCGGCAAGCCTTCAATTTCCTTGATCAATTCTGAAAGTAATTCGTGTTGCAAAGCCTCTTTTCCCTGCTGGCTAAAGGTAAACTTAAGCATCGAGACGGAAAAATCTACCGCCTCTTCCTGATATTTACTGGCTAATTCCGCTTCTAATTTCTTTAGTTCCGACTTGCCCTGCTCAATGATCTTTTGTGCTTCCTGCTTGGCAAGCGTACGGCTATCTTCGTTTAGTTTTTCCGCTTTTGTCCTGGTGTCCTTAATGATCTGCTCTGCCTCTAGTTTAGCTTTTGCTAATTCAGCTTCTTTTTCCTTGCGCGCATTTTCCAGCTCTTGCTTTAATTCTTCCTCGCGCGCCAGATTTTCGTCGTGCAGCTTTCTTAGCCGTGTCAAGGCAGCGCTTAACTGACGGTAAAAAAGAATCCTTAAGACTATGATCAACCCGACAAAAGTTACAGCCTGAATAATGAGCAATTGAAATACCATATGCGCCTTTCTTTATTTAAATAACCCGAAGACGATTAAAATCGCCATAATCGCAATTGCTTCGGCAAAAATAAATGCCATAATCATTGCCAAAAGGATCCTTGGAGAAGCAGAAGGATTCCTTCCTACTGCCCTGACCGCAGCAAAACCAACCATTCCGATTACAGCTGCCGGCCCAAGTGTGGCCAAGAACATAATTAATACTAAGATTAAATTATTCATAGAAATTTAACTTTTTGGAAGCGTTGCCCTTTTAATTGTACTGATCAATTCTTCTAATTTTACCGGCTTAATCAGATAATCGAAACTACCTGCTTCCATGGCATCAAAAATTGTATTAGAATCGCTTTTTCCGGTAAGCACAATTATCGGCTTGGCTTGCTTAAACTCATCCTGTTTTATTTTTTTTAGTACATCCATGCCGCTTACTTTCGGCAATCCTAAGTCTAGAATAACCAGGTCTTGCTTGGCGGATATTTTTTCTAATGCCTCCTGGCCATCCATTGCCCTTTCCACTTCAAAACCGTTCTGCACAAGAAACTCCCTGACCATATCAGATACTGCTAGGTCATCTTCTACCAAAAGGATCAGTTTCTTTTCTGCCATTTTATTTCTCCGCGATAATTACTAAAGAACGCGAATCGATTTTTGCCACACCTCTTTTAATCATTAAACGGTATTCCTTTTCCTTTTGCTCGCGGGAAATGACCCTTAACCAACCCCGTCGTAAACTGTAAAGGCAAGGCTGATGAAAATCCCAAACCGAAAATTCCCCGTCTTCTCCGGGTAAAACTACTTCCCGTGCCTGGTCCTCATAAAGCTTTTCAAATGGGGTATGGATCGTAACCTTCATTTCAATGCCCGGTTAATTGTGGCCAATAATTCCTTGTTATCAAAGGGTTTGATAATATAATCGTATGAGCCGGCTTCCATGGTTTCAAAAATTAATTCTGATTCACCGCGTGCCGTAAGAATAACTACTGGAATAGTTACGGTTTCAGGGTCATATTTGATCCGCTTTAACACTTCCACACCATCGATCTTAGGCAACATGAGATCCAAAATAATTAAATGCGGCTTCTCTTTGGCTTTTTCCAGGCCCTCTTTTCCATCATAGGCAAGAGAAACCTCAAAATCATTATGCTCAAGAAAAGCCTTCACCAAAGTCGCTAGATCCTGGTCATCTTCTATTAAGAGAATACGTTTGCCCATCTTTTATCCTTTCTATTTTACCTCATTTTTAGATAAAAGCAGCAACTTTTTTTTATTTCCTAACTAACGGACAGAAAAAGCTTTAAGATCGCTGTCGCTTAACAAATATTTTATCCATTCGGAGTTCATATCATCGATGTCTTTAAAACCATAAACCTTGCCTAACGACATTTTCCATTCCTTACTATCCCTTAATTCCCGGCAAAAGTCGACAAACTTATCCCTACCGTATTTTTTAAGTAAAAAGTCAATTATGCTTACTGATTCACCATAAAAGACATTGGGCATCATTAAATTATTCGCCTCGATCATCGTCAGCCTGTCTAAAGGAATGAATAAGCCAGAGGCCACCAATCCCTGGACAGTGATAATCCGTTCGTCGCGGGAAGATTGTTCCTGAAAAGAAGCGATCCCCTCATCTAACCAAAGCGGCAAAGACGTCCTATAGCCAACAAACTCACGAAAAATCAAATGCCCCATTTCATGGGGCAAAACTGTCTGCATAAAATCTTTTTCATAGAGAAAAGTATCTATCCTTCTTTCGACAATATTGGCACTTCCTCCCGACCAGCTCGGCCTGCCGGTAGCATGCTGATATTCCTTAGCAGAAGGATAAAGATAAATTTTACAACGTTTATCCCAGGTCCAAAAATCGTCAAAACGGGTAAACCCAAGTTCAGTAACAATGCTATTATAATATTCTTCAGCTTTATTGGTTAATTCATCGACATATCCGGGAGAGGCTGACTGAAAATAAACGATAAAATGTTGGCTTTTTTTCACTGACCAGTAGGAAGCACTCACCTGTGCATAGCAGCTATTGGTAAGAAGGAATAAAATTATGCCTAACTTAGTAAGAAATTTCACGAATTTAGATTATCCTTATGCTTCTTCTTTCTTATCTTCTTTTTTTATAATCTTTTCGATATCCTCGCCACTGCTGGGCTTCTGCTCTTGCTCTGCATGATGAGTGGTGGGTTCTTGAGAATTAGTCTTTGCGGGTGCTTCTTCTTTACTATAAGGGAAAGTCTCAGTAATCGTCTTTAGTTGCTTACTCCAGATAAAATAAAAACTGATCCCTAATATCCCTAAAAAGATCACAATTGCCAGGATCAAGCGCCAGATCATTACAGTGGGGAATGTTTTTGCCTGAGAAAGTAAACCACGCACCAAAATCATATCTGCTTTAGCAGATTCTATAATTTTTAAATTCTCCCGAAAATCTGAAATATGCCGTTCGGGATTTGCCGGAGGATTAAGCTGATTCTCACTAACCTGATTTAACTTCGCATCAATTGAACTTTTCAAAAATTCCGCCCTTTCAGCAAACTCCGTAGCCTTAAGCAGTTTATCTAATTTGATCATCTCCAGCCGTATGGATTCGATCTCCGTAGTAGGAACGGTCCAGATATCTTTTAATTCAATGTCTTTTTCTAAGGTTTCTCCGGGCTTTAAATCATATTCGCCAAAGACATAATAACTACCCTGCTGGGTATCATAAGTTACCTCTAGATCCGCTTTATCTAAAATATCCTCGGGCTTGGTTTCTTTGGGTAAATATGATTTTATGGTCACCCTTTGCGTCTGGGTCTTTGAGGGGTTCGCAGCGATCAGCTTCAAGACAATACTCGCCTCAAGCCTAGCAGGAAAATAAACTAAAAAAGCAAAAGAAAGAAAAACTAAAAGGCCGAAAAATTTTAAATTATTAGACCGCATTTTCCCCGCTCCTTTTTAATTTATAATTATTCAACAATAAAACCGAGAAACTATACGAAGGCTCTTTTCCTTGAGTATAGCTTCTCGGTTTTTTAGTTTTTCGATTTTGCAATTTTTCAATTTTACTTATATTCATACCAGGTCTGCGTTACCGGCCGGTTAGCAATATTATCCACCATCTTCTGGTTCATTTCCATCGCGGCCTTAAGTTCCTGGGTCTTATTCTTCAAATACTGCATATCATTTTTCTTTTCCGCAGAAACATTAAAGAGTTTTTCTAAGTTAATTCCCGAACCTCCGGTTAATTCCTTGATCTGCTTTGCAACACTGGATAACTGAGTATAGACGGATTCTAACGCGCCTGCTGAAGAAGCAGCGTCCTTGACCTCTTTTACCAGGTCCTTACCTACCCTAGAAAGCGCAGTTTCAATCACATTAAACTGGCTGTTCAAAGTATCAGCAACTGACTTTAATCCAGTGATACCGGAAGTTGTACCCAATATAGAAGAAACCTGTCCATAAACCTGCTCTAAGTCTGTCTTTAAAACGGTGATCGTCATCGCATCCATTGTGCCTTTGGTTGATTCAGAACAAACCAAAGTAAAGTCTCCTTTACCCCAGGCGCTCAGGAACTTCAAGCTATATTCGTATACACCGGTAGTACCGATCTCCTTCAATACCTGCTTAGATACCTTCTGCGTTCCTTTAGGATCATAAACATCAAGAGTTGGTGCAAGGCTAGAATAAGTACGGAAACGGATCGCTAAACTTTGTCCGGAACGAATAGTACTTTCAGAATTAAGGATCTGCGATTTCTGCACATCTTGAATTGCCGTCTTCGCAGTATCAATCTTAGCCGGAATAGTAGTCTCAGTAGCAGTAAGGATCTTTCCCGTATCCGTCTTAATCTCTTCTTTTGCGGCAGTAACCTTATTCTCTAACGAAGACTGAGCAGCAGCAATCTTATCAGGAATAGTATTTTCCACTGCTGTTTGTATGGCTGAAGTCTTTATTGCTTCTGCCTGTAACAAAGTCTTGGTTTCCTGGATCTTTTTAGAAGAAGTAATATCTACAGAAGATCCTGAGGTATAGCTGGAATCTCGATAAGTCACGGAAACTTTCACAAAATATGTTTTACCGGCTTCTAGCTGAGTACCTGCCCAAGTAAACCAATACACGCCCTGGTCATCGTGGGTAGTAGTTGTATCACTATGCAATGAACTCGTACCATCATAAATACCAATGGAGGCAGATTGCAAATCAGCTAAATCAGTAGCTACGGTACCAACTAACTTACCTCTACGTTCCAACCAAGTAGAACATTTCAAGGTATCAGTATCGGCATTATAAGATGTGGCAACCTGAGCGTTCCATTGTACCATTGCGGTTAATTGGTTTTCCAAAGCTATGGTAACGGTCTTATCACTATCTGCGGTCCATTCCAAGGAACGTTCAATATAACCTGCTTTTGACCAGAAGGTAGTATAACTATTATAAGGATAATCATGATTTACCGGTGGACTAAGTGTGGCAGTTTGATCCACCCAGAATGTACGGTTGTCGGTAGTGCTACATTGTTGTAATGGCGCATTAGTATCATAATCAAGCACACGCCAAGTAACCGTATAATAATCTGCCTTAAAAGCCAGCGTTTCGGCATAAACCGTGTCATCAGAAGCATCCTCAATACGCGTCTTAGCGGTATTAGTCTGAACCCGAGGTTCCGGTATGGCAAAGGAATAGCTACCGGTATTCGGTGTCGAGGAAATAATTGTCGTCCAAGGCGCAGCACCGGTGGCAGAATATAATACCTTAACATTAGCAATCGTTCCTCTGGTGGTCCAGGTGAAATTCTCCGACTTTCCAACAATCCTACGTTCGCCCACGGCCGCAGGGCTGGTAATGTTAAAACCACCGCGGATCCTAAAATTAGCATTTGAGGTATCGTTTACGCTAGGATTACCCACCATACTTACTTTCACTTTGATCGTTGAACCGGAAAGCGCGTCTTCAGGAATTACCCAATCATAGCTTCCATTATTCGCGGTGGAAGCGATAATCGTGCGCGCGGTAACAAAATTATCTGCAGAATATTCGATCTTCACGTTCTGGATCTGTAAACCTCTGGATGTCCATCTTACTGGTAATGTATCACCTAAGACATACACTTCTGCGCCATTAGGTGCAGTAACAGTAATTGTAGGATTAGAGATGACATTAAAAGCGTTAGATGTAGCAGTTACTTGTACGCCGCCATAGTTAGAAGAAGCATCAATAATCTTGATTTTTGCCGTGGCGGTAGTACCGATATCAGGTATCGTCCAGGTATAGCTTCCGCTATTAGTCTGACCGGAAGCAGCCGGCAAGAAATTCGTCCCATCAGCTGAATACTGGATGGAAAGGTCATTGTTAATAAACCCATCTGAAGTCCAGGTTACTGGCGCGGAATCACCCACTGCCCAGTATTCTGTGCCTATAGGTGAAGTAATATTAATGCGCGGTATAGCAATTTCAAAAGCAGCAGAATCAACGCTTAAATTTGTCCCTGACTTCCAAGGCGTATTGTCATATATTCTTACCTTAGCAGTAGCTGTAGCAGAGGCACCTACTGGTACTGTCCAGCTATATGTTCCATCATTGGCTTCACTGCCGGCTACAATATCAGTCCAGGTAGAGCCGCCATTCAAGGAATATTGTAATTTCAAATCATTACTGATTTTACCGCTGTTGGATGTCCAGGTAACATTATAGGCCTTACCAATACGCCAGGCATCCACTCCGGTATTAGCAATTGTAGGCGCGGTAATACTAATTGAAGGAACCGGCAAAACCGTAAAAGCGCCCGACTTACCCCAGGTCTGAGTCCTGCCTAAATCCGTAACGCGGAACTTGCAATTGCTGGAAACCGCAGCAGTAGGAACAGTCCATGATACAGAAGTATTTGCTTTTGGAACAGTTATGCTAATTACGTTTGTCGTAACAAAATCGTCCGTTGACCATTCTACTTTAAGATTAGGACCGATCAAAGTTCCCAGCGAAGTCCAGCTTAAAGTAGCTACTTCAGTATCAGAGAATAAACTTGTCGGTGTAGTTGCGCTAATCGTCGGATAGGCAATAGTAAATGACCTGTCCGAAAGATCTGTGCGTGGTGTGCCATAGCTATCTTCAATCTTTATCTTGGCTAAACCGGCAGAATAAGCATCCGGTACTGTCCAAGTATAAGTGCCGTCATTTACTCCATCAAAATCGGTAATTTGCACCCAGGTAATACCATCTGAGGTGTAATATAATTTTAAAGGAGTGGTAACTGCGCCCACAGAATACCAGGTAATATCATGCGTTGTCCCGATAATCCATGATTCTGCGCCGGTATTCGGGCTGGTAATCGTCAAAGAAGGCGCCCTGATTTCAAACTGATTAGAAGTTACAGTCGTTGCAGAGCGCGCGGGATCAAATATTTTGATTTGCACGGTTGGAGAAACTGCATCCGGAATCGTCCAAGTATAACTACCGCTATCCGCCTGTATGGTAGGAGCATCTGAAATAGTAGTGATAGTTGTAAAAGTAGTCCCATTAGTAGTATATTGCAGCCGTAAACTACTGATAGCCCCTTGTGCTCCACCTGTAGTTGTCCAAGAGATACTATGTTGAGTTCCCACAACCCAGGAATTAGCGCCGGTTTCGCTTCCAGTAGGCGAAGTAACGCTTATCGTTGGAGCAACAATGCTAAAGTTGCCAGAAGTTGCAGTTACTACTGGACGGTTATTATCAGTAATACGCACTTGAGCAGTTGAACCAACATTATCCGGAATAGCCCAGGCTTTACTCTTCGCTGCGGCTTCTCCAGGTGTGGTAGCGGCAGTAATTGTTTGCCAGCCTGCCCAAGTCAAGCCGCCATCGCTGGATAACCTATATTCAATTTTCAGGCTATTGCTTACTGAACCTATGGTAGTCCACGTAATATTATAATTTCCCGTAGCAAACCATTGATTACCGGTAGCAGGCCCAGTAACAGTAATACTAGGGATAGTAATGGTAAAATTCCCAGTAGTAGAAGTTACCAAAGGATCTGCTGTATCATAAATCCTAACTTGTGCTGTAGTGCTGTCAATAGTACTCGGAATCACCCAGGCAAAAGAATTAGGTATATTAGGCAACTGATCACCAATGAGGTAAGGAGGAACGTTTGGCCAAGTTACCCCACCATCGCTGGACAACTGTAATTTAAGATTACTGGTAGTTTGCTGGCCATCCCAGGTCCAGGTAATATTATAACTATCTCCCTGGATCAAGGTCGCGCCCGTAGGCGGATTATTCAAGGTAATGCGCTGGTGGCCAAGGATTGTAAAGCTGGCAGAATTAGCAGTGACTACCGCAGGTGTGCGGCTATCTGAAATACGGATCAAGACGCTATTGCCCACTGCGCCTACAGGAAGATTTGTCCAATTGTAAGTGCCGTTCTGTTGCGCCTGGGTAAAGGTAGCAAAATTCGTCCAAGTAACACCGCTATCCACTGAATAATCTAATTTTAAATTATCGATTAAAGTCCCCTGGCTGGTCCAGGTAATTGTACGCGAAGTATCCCCCGCTACCCAAACTGTACTGCTTATTGGGGCAGTAACAGTAAATGACGGTGTAATTATTTGAGCCCCAGCAGCAGAAGTTCCGGAAACTAATGACTGGGTATCGCGCGTAGGAATTGTGGTTTCGCGCACTCTAAACTGAATATTTGCCGGTAAAGCTGTAGCGTTAAAACTAGGCACTGTCCAAGGATAAGACTGGGCAGTAATTTGCGCCGGCGATGGAGCTGGCGAAACTGCTGTCCAAGTAGTCCCTGCGTCAATCGTATATTCAACTGCTAAATTAGTAGAAATCCTACCGGTATTAGTCCAAGTAATATTATTTGTGCTTCCTGGCAGCCACTGGCTAGAGCCGGTCGGTGAAGTTACGCTGATCGTCGGAGTAGCCATAATTTTAAAATTGGCATCTGAAACATCCTGACGGCTGGCCGCATCCACTAATTTAATCTTACAAGTATTGGAAGCATTATAAGTTACGCCGTTCATATCCATACCGGTAATATTCCAGTTATAAGAACCGGTATTCACAGTTCTACGAGATAACCAATAAGTATAATTAGCTCCGCCGTCCGTGGAAAGATAGATATCTATAGGTGTAGTAATTGTTCCGCCTGAAGACCAGCTAATGGCGTGCGTAAAACCAAGCTCCCACTCTTCTGCGCCGTTAGGGGCGGTAACTTGGAAACCTCTAATATTAAATATCGGAGAATCAGCATAGACTGTAGCATCATTATGATCCCTTACTCTGACTATCGAGTTTTCCGAAAGTGGATTAGGTACATACCAGGCATAAGTTCCAGTGTTATTTACTGTAGTTACCTGACCGACTGCGCCTGCCATGTCCATCCAGCTTGTACCGCCATCAACAGTATACAGTAAATCTACCTGAGGCAAGGAAGTGGTTCCGGTACGGTCCCAGGTGACATTATAAGTTGCCCAAGAAACCAGGTTTGCCCCTAAAGTTGGATATGTAACATTAAAAGCACCGATAATTCTAAATGGTGTGGCCAAAGTAGATTTAGTATTCGCATCAACACTATCAGAAACCCTGACTAAACAACGGTTGGTATTTGTCGCTTCATCAGGTATGGTCCAGGTAAATGTGCCGTCATTA
>JAQUNE010000007.1 GCA_028717765.1 Candidatus Omnitrophota bacterium
TTAGAAAAATCTTTTCTGCTCAAACCCGTAGCATGTAAAAGTGCCCTGTGCGGAACCCGTTCTAATCCTTTTTTGATTTTATCAGAACGCATTAGTCTGCTCCTTCTCCGTCGTGCTCTACACCTTTGGTTTCTTCTCTTTTGCGGCTAATTACTCTTTTTAAGGTAATAAACTTATTCACTAAGTCCTTATTATTTACAGCATTTAATTGTTTAAAGAGAAATTCAAACCTTGCTTCAATTTCCGCGCTAATCGCATCGCGTACTTCTTTAGGTAACCCCATAATCTCTTTTTTAAACACCCCTAAAGCCTTCTTGCGCGTCTTATAGAAAAATTGCTCTTCGGTCTCGCCTGCTTTTTGTTCGTTCGCGGCATTTATCTTTAACCATGCATAGATTTTTGCCTTGAGCTCTGCGGGAAAATGTTTGCTATCATAAATCATATTCTGAAATTCTGTGGCTAAATGCACTTCCGCGGCTTCACATTCGGGAAATTTATGAAAAGCTTCCGCTGGCAGAGTAGAGGCACCATGCTGTACCGCGCCGGCCAAGCCAAATTCTTTTTTGGCAATTTCTGAAAGATTTTTCAGGGTATCAAAATCAAGTTTCACCTGGGCAATGGAGCCATCAGGTAAAACCACTCCTCCATGAGAAGTCCCGGTCTGGATAGAAATTTTACTGATCCCTGTTAAGCCCTTGCGCAATCTTTCTTTATACCCAGCCATAAAAGCGCGCAAGTCTTCAGGAGTTGAATTTTGATGCCCCACCTCGCCAATCTCACCACCCACGGAAACAGTTACCCCGCGTGGCTCGATGCGGCGGATAAATTGCGTAAGTTTAGCACAAACTTCAAAATTTAAGTGCTGTTGTTTTTTTACATCCGGTTTAGATAAATCCACAAGTGTGGAAGAATCAATATCAATATTATAGAAACCCGCGCCAATTGCTTCTGTGATTAATGCCTGTAATCCTTCGAGCTCTTTATCAGGACTTTCCTGAAATTTCTTGGCATTTACCTGAAAATGATCTCCCTGGATAAAAACCGGGCCCTGATGATCTTCTTTGATTGCCGCAGCGAGAATGACACTGGAATATTCCAATGGCGGCTGGCTTGTATAACCCATTTCAGACTTGGCGATCTCAAAAATAAATGCCGCGCAATTATTTTTTTTAGCTAAGCGAAAGAGGGCGCGCGCTAAATCATAAGTCATACTTCTTAAATTGATCGCCGGCACGGTAAAACCGCTAAATTCGCCCTTACCCCTGGCCAAATAAAGATCATGGATACTCGAAGGATAGATCCCTTTTTTATAGGCTAAATCAAAGATCTTTTTCGCCAGTTTCTTTTTAGCGGCTGCATCATCATTCATAATTAAATCCATAACAATTTTTTCCACGTCCAACGGCTTCCTGCCCATGCTGTATTCCCTCCTTGCATAGAGATGCACACCGGCCACTCCTATATGGCCGGGTGTTATGTTAAAATTTTAATTAAATCGTAAAAACGTTTAAATTTAAAATGCTTATTCTTTATTGCTTTTTTAAAATCCACTTCCTTGATCTTCCCTGCAGAATATCCTACGGCAAGATCTTTTTTTCCCGCTAATAAACAATCTACAGCAGCCACCCCGAGATTTAATGCCAGGTCGCGGCTTACTGCTGTAGGCCGGCCTCCTCTTTGCACATGGCCTAAAACTACTGCCCGGGTATCCAGGCTGGTAAGGTTTTTAATTTGTTTGGCAATTTCTTCGGCATGGCCAGCACCTTCTGCCACAACAATAATCCAGCTAATTTTTCCTCTCAGATTTCCCTCTACGATCTCATGGCAAATCTTTTCCAAACTAAATTTTTTCTCCGGGATCAACGCGTCTTCGCAGCCTCCACCCAAAGCTACTGCTAAAGCAATTGCCCCTGACTTTCTTCCCATCACCTCAACCACAAAAACCCTTTCCATGGAAGTAGCGGTATCGCGGATATTATCTATCGCGTTTAAGGCGGTATTAATTGCCGTATCCCAGCCCACTGTAATATCTATGCCGTTAATATCATTATCAATCGATACAGGAACCCCCACAGAAGGAACTTTATATTTTTTGTAAAATTCATGCGCGCCGGAAAAGCTACCGTTTCCGCCAATCACAATTAAACCGTCAATATTATTCTCTTTTACCGTGTGAAATGCCTGAGCCTGCCCTTTTTCTGTCTGAAACTCCGGGCAGCGCGCTGTTTTTAAAACCGTGCCACCCAGATTAATGATCCCCGAAACTGAGCGACGGTCTAACGGCTTTAATTCTCCATTGATCAATCCCTGCCAGCCGCGGGAAACCCCGACTACTTCGCATTTTTTGTTAATTGCCGAGCGTACAACTGCGCGGATCGCCGCGTTCATTCCCGGCGCATCCCCACCAGTAGTCAGCACTGCTATACGCTTTATCGCCATCTTATAGTCCTTCCACTTGCATCTCGCGCGGGTGCTCAATGATATAAGTATAAATTATTTCCCGTTTCTCTTTTGGCTCAAGTGCAATCTCCCAAAGCCAAATTCCTTTTCTGTCTTTCCAGTCTTTTACTTTAGGCTCCAGAGAAACCTGTGTGACTTTTACTTTAATCCGGTCATCCTGAGAAACCGGGATCGCCTCAAATAATTTAGTATTGATCTTCTTTGACTTATAGTTCTCAATGGTTAACTTATATGTATAGGTAGTTTTTTTCGTTGGAGAAGGAATACCGGCAATCAAGGTCTCATCTACCTTCTTTTCTACCTGCTCCCTCTTTATCTTGACGTTTTCATCCACCCCTAAATAAAGATCAAATTCTTCACCTGGGCCGATATTATCAATACTGGAGAGCCCGACAAAATCCCCGCTTAAGAATATATTTACCCTGCCGCTTAAAAGCTGCAGATCTTTAGCATTGGTAACCTTGCTTCCCAAATAAGCATAAGGAGCAAGACGCGGATAAGCAGAATATTCAAAATCCGCTTTTAGGCCCTGCGCAGATACCGGCAATTTATGTTCTGAGCCGTCGGATTTCACGCTAGCTTTACGGGGAAGCTGATAGATTACCGCGACACCTTTTTCTTCTACCTTAGCATATTTTTCTACTTCCTGCGCTAGATTAGCGCCTTCTTCAGCTTCAGATAACGAACTTTCCAAAGCCATTCTCGGAGCCATTGCCTTCATACGGAGATTATCTTTCTTATCATACATCACCACCGGCTGGAACGGACGGATAAACCAAGGGCTAACATCAGGCATCCTTCCACCAATAGCTGGCCTGGCAGTTGATAATGCAAGCTTAACCTCCTGCCAATCCTCCCCAGTATTCTGTTTAACTATTGCATAAGAGACTAATTCCACTTCCTGTTTTTCTACAGAAGCCCTGGCATCATATAAAGGCTGCCAAAAAGCTCCTCTTACTAAATATGAAATTGAAAGGTCCAAGCTTGCTGGTTTTAAAACTTCGATCTCTACCTCAATGGACCTTTTTAATTTTCCTCCCGGCCCGGAAACCTGCGCCAACTCTCTTTCTACTACTTCGATTTTTTTCTGCAGGTCCCTGGTGGCTAATTCAGAGTCCATGGCTTTGGTATAATTTTCCTTTAGCCGCGTTCCCAAAAATTTTAATGTATCATCAAGGTCCTTTGCCGCGGGCATCTTAGTAACTAAGTCTTTAGGGATCTGCCCTTGAGAAAAAAGCCGCACGGAATCTAAAAATTGCTTTTCTTCAGCAATTGCCTGCCGATCGAGCTCTAGCCTTTTTCTCTCATCATTAAGATTCTGCAGTTCTTCCTGAAGTTTTTTTACTTTTTCTGCGGATTCTTCCTTTAAGAATTCCTTTTTTACCTCTGCCCCTAAAATCTTCACACTTTCCGAAGGAGTTGCCCCCACCTTAAGCGAATTTTCATCAATCTGGGGGATGATGTTGGAAAAGATAATTTTCTGGGTGCCGGGGTTTAACTTAAGCGAAGACGTCCGGCTTACCATCGCACTATCCGGATACACGGTGACCTCTGCTATGCGCGAATCCGTCAAAACATCTTGGGCCAAAGCTGCTGTACAGGTACATATAGGTAAAGCCAGTGCTGAGAACAAAAACGACAATAGCGTTTTTCTCAATTCACACCTCCTTATTATGTCCCCATCTCCCAACTGGAAAGGTATTTCTTTTGTTCTGCTGTCAGGGTATCTATTTTTATCCCCATTGACTTTAATTTTAAATCCGCAATCATGCGGTCTATATCTTCAGGAACCCCATAAACATCATTTTTCAAATTTTTCGCGTTGCGGCAAATATACTCAGCACCTAAGGCCTGATTGGCAAAAGACATATCCATTACAGAAGCTGGATGCCCCTCGGCAGCAGCTAAATTGATTAATCTGCCTTCGCCCAAAAGATAAATTTTCCTGCCATTGCCCAAAATATACTCCATGGTAAAATCACGGATCTGTTTTTTCTTCTTAGCTAATTTTTCCAAGGCGTCGATTTCAATTTCTACGTTAAAATGCCCGGAATTAGAAACAATTGCTCCGTCTTTCATTACCATAAAATGTTCTTTTCTAATCACATTAATATCTCCGGTAACCGTTACAAAAATATCGCCTATCTTTGCTGCTTCTTTAATCGGCATTGCCTCAAAACCATCCATACTCGCCTCTAATGCGCGTAAGGGGTCAACCTCAACCACAATTACTTTGGCGCCTAAACCCTTGGCGCGCATTGCCACACCTTTACCGCACCAACCATAACCGCAAACTACCAGATTTGCTCCGGCGAGCAATTTATTCGTCGCCCTGATAATTCCGTCTATTGTGGATTGGCCTGTTCCGTAACGGTTATCAAAAAGATGTTTTGTCTGAGCGTCATTTACCGCGATGATCGGATAACGCAGTTTCCCCTGGTTTGCCAATGCCTTTAATCTGATCACACCAGTTGTAGTTTCTTCGGTCCCGCCGATAATATTATTATGTTCAGAAGGATTACGCTGATGGATAGTACTCACCAGATCCGCTCCGTCATCCATCGTAATATTGGGCTTTATTGCCAATACTGCTTTTATATGCTGATAATAAGTTTTTGTATCTTCTCCTTTAATCGAAAAAACAGAGATTTTCAAGTCCTTAGCTAAAGATGCTGCAACATCATCCTGTGTCGATAAAGGATTAGAAGCGCAAAGATAAATCTCAGCACCGCCTAATTTCAAAACGTTCATTAAAACGCCGGTCTCAGTAGTGACATGCAAACAAGCAGCAACCTTTAAACCTTTTAAAGGTTTTTCTTTAGCGAACCTGCGGCTAATCAAATTTAAAACCGGCATATTGTTAGAAGCCCATTCAATACGCAATAACCCTTTTTTTGCTAATCTGATATCCTTAACATCATATTTCATGAGGTCTCCTATGATTTAGCGTCTTACAAGTCTATAATTTCGCCGCTTGCTTCTTCAAAATCTCTGCCTTATCCGTACGTTCCCAACTGAATTCTGCCTCGTCCCTGCCAAAATGTCCGTAACAGGCAGTTTTACGGTAGATCGGCCGTAATAAATCTAGGGTATTGATTATTCCTCTCGGAGTAAGCTCGAAATTCTCACGGATAAGCTTGACAAATTTTTCATCCGATAATTTTCCCGTGCCATAGGAATCCACGTAAACAGAAAGCGGATCCGCGTAACCGATAACGTATGACAACTGCACGAGGAACTTTTCTGCTAGCCCTGCAGCAACTATATTTTTGGCAATATAACGGCCCATATACGCGGCTGAACGGTCTACTTTAGTCGGGTCCTTACCGGAGAATGCACCGCCTCCGTGCGGCACTGTACCGCCGTAAGTATCTACGATAATTTTTCTTCCGGTCATGCCCGTGTCAGACTGTGGCCCACCGATTAAAAACTTTCCAGTCTGATTGACATAATATTTGGTATCCTTATCAATTAAACCTTTCAGCATAGGCTTAGCAATAACCTCAATCAACTCCTGGCGCGCCTTAGAAGTAATCTCTTTTCCTGTTTTATCCAGGACTTCAGAAGTATGCTGACAGGCCATGACTATAGAATCGATACGTTTTGCTATACCGTTATGGTATTCAACCGTGACTTGAGATTTACAATCCGGACCGAGGTATTTCAGAATATTTTCTTTGCGTACCTGGCTCATGCGTTTTACTAATTTATGCGCTAAGGTTATCGGCAGAGGCATTAATTCTTTAGTCTCGCAGGTTGCGTAACCAAACATAATCCCTTGGTCTCCGGCTCCACCGGTATTGACACCCTGAGCAATATCCGGCGACTGGCTATTAATGGTATTGATAATGGCACAAGTTTCATAATCAAAGCCGTATTGGGGATGGGTATAACCGATTTCTTTGATGATTTTACGTGCCAGCTTCTGTATATCAACGTAAGCATTAGTAGTAATTTCCCCGCCTACGACTAAAAGCCCCATGGTCACATAAGTTTCGCAGGCAACCCTGCTTCTCTCTTTGTTAGGGTCAAGCTTCAAAACTTCATCCAATACCCCATCTGAAATCTGGTCACAGACCTTATCCGGATGCCCCTCTCCTACCGATTCTGAAGTGAAAAAATGTTTACGCATTACTAAAACCCTCCTTTGCTTGGTTATAAAATTTGTGGTCTCCAATATCAAACCATCGGCCCTTAAAAACAAATCCAAAAACTTGAGTTTTTTTACTCAGCCAATCAATATAAAAACCCGTAGCATCATGTTTTCCGGCTTTCCTGGTAATATAATCGCTAATGAGGTCGAGCTTGGCTGCGGGAAAATAATATAGGCACATTGCCACTAACGTTGAACGCGGATTAGAGGGCTTTTCCTGAAAATCGGTAATCTTAAACTTACGGTCAAGCTTGACCACGCCATAATTTTTTGCCGCGCTTTTCTTCTTGATATCATAAACCCCGATGGCCGGAGAATTTTTATGCATTTTAGAAAAATGCAAAAATTCCCCGAGATTCCCGCTAAAAAGATTATCTCCGCCAATCACCATTAAATTATCTTTGATCCTTTTTTTATTGATCGCGAAATGCATATCGCCGATTGCGCCCCGCCGGTCATCCAAACTAGTCGTCAAATCATCCACCAGGCTTAAGGATTTTCTGATCTTGATATTCTTTGCCCAGCGCCTGAAATGCGGGATAAATTTGCTATTAGTAACAACGATGATTTCATCTATTTCTTCTACGGTATCTAATTTCTCAATTATATAATCAATAATATGCTTATTCCCTACTTTAAGCAGCGGCTTAGGATATTCTTTGGTCAAAGGGTATAGCCGTGTGGCATATCCGGCTGCTAAAACCAGTGCCTTCATTTTTTCGCGAGTTCCCGTTTTAAATAATCAATTCTCTCGGTTGGCGCAGGGTCAATTCCGTAAAGAATCGCCAGATAAAAAGAAATAAAATCTCCGATATAAATCAAAGAAAAGATCCTGCTTAATAAATCTTCGCCGCGCGATGAGATTTCTAATACTTTAACCTGCGCGCCACGCAGCATATCTCTAGTAATATCCATCCTCTGGTTTACCCGCGCGTCAGTACCATTATCCCTAAACATCAGCACGAAGAAGCCCTTAATTAATTTTTTTGGATTCTGCCAACCAACGATCTCATTGTGATTCATCTCAGGTAAACAGCCGCTCAAAGCCAAAACTTTGGAATTTTCATTTAACTGACTGCGTAAACGCACTGCTGCCACATCGAAATTTATCGACGCAGAATAGATCACGGGAAATTTATTATATAAATTTTGCGCCACATATTTTGCAAGATTATCTTTTTCCCCGATATGCTGGTTTAAATTTTTAGCCTTAAGCTCCTCTAAAACCTTGACTACGCCAGAAACAGCTGCCTCAACGCCATTAATCACCCCGAGTTTTTCCAGGATGCAAAGAGGGATAATGCTTAAGAACCCTAAGGCATATCTCGGAGGCAAGCCTAAAGGAACTTGTACAAAGGTAACATTGTCTTTTTGCGCGCACTCCTTTATTTTTCCTCCCGAGGAAATTACTATTACACTAGCACCCTTCTGCCGGGCCTTGGCATAAGCGCTTAATGTTTCCGCGGTATTCCCAGAATAACTGGAAATAAAGACTAGGGTTTGATTATCCGCAAAATCAGGCAAATCATATTCTCGTACAACGCATATCGGTAACCTGCTCTTAAAATATAGGTAAGAACGCACCAGGTCCGCGCCGATAGCGGATCCACCGACCCCCGCGAAAATTATCTTTTGAAAATCTTTTTTTTCCGGAAGTTTTTCTACTCTCTTGCCGATATCAAAAGCATTTTTGCATTGCTGGGGAAAAGACAGCAAAACCTCCAACATTGAGGATTTATCAAATTTTTTGATATTGGCAAGGGTAAGAGATTTTTTCATCAGAACTTTCAGCCCAAAATTTCCTTTAATTTTGCCTGGCTAAATTCCTCTACTTCTTTACCTGTAGCTAATTTCAAGGCTTCTATGGCGATATCTTTAACCTGCGCTATTTTCAAAGAACGAATAATATATTTTGTTTCAGGGATCAAAAGCGGCGGCATGCTAAATTCGTCTAATCCTAAACCCAGGAGTATCGGTATCAAACTAGGTTCGCCCGCCATTTCTCCGCACATCGCTACTTTTATATTATGTGCATGCGCAGAATCGATAATATTTTTGATCATCCTTAATACTGCCGGATGTGTAGGTTCGTAAAGATAGGCAACTTTTTCATTCGCCCGGTCTACAGCCAGCGAATACTGGATCAAATCATTGGTACCGATGCTAAAAAAATCCGCTTCCGTAGCGAGCAGGTCCGCGGTCATCGCCGCAGAAGGAACCTCGATCATTGCGCCCACTTCAAGATCATTATTAAAAGCCACTCCCTGGCTGCGTAATTCTTCTTTAGTCTCATTAAGGATCGCATTAGCCTGTTTTAATTCTTCTAATCCGGAGATCATCGGATACATCAGTTTCAATTTTCCATGCACCGAGGCCCTTAATACTGCCCTCAGTTGCACCTTAAAAACATCTGGCCGCGCCAGGCAAAAACGGATCGCCCTCCACCCTAAAAAAGGCTCTATCTCAGAAGGAATTTCAAATTGTGACAAAAACTTATCGCCGCCTAAGTCCAGCGTACGGATTACTACCGGATGCGGGGATAATTCTTCTGCCACATATTTATAAGCTTGATATTGTTCCTCCTCAGTAGGCGGCTCTTTACGGTTCATATAGAAAAATTCCGTGCGGTAAAGCCCGATCCCCTGCGCTCCGTGTAATTTTACCGAAGTAACTTCCTCTGGCAATTCTATATTTGCACTGACATCAATTAATTGCCCATCCAGGGTAACTGCCGGCAGGTCCTTACTTTCCAGGAATTTTTCGGCGATCCCTTTTAATTTAGCTTCTTCTTCCTGATAGATCCTTAAAGTCTCTTCATCCGGATCAATAATTACAGTTCCGGTTACGCCATCAACAATGAGCATGTCCGCGCTTTTTATTTTCGCAGTCACGCCTTCAACACCGACAACCGCAGGGATCTCGAGAGATTTCGCCATAATCGCAGTATGCGAAGTCTTGCCTCCAATATCCGTGACAAAGGCACAAACATTCTGTTTATGCATCGCTGCGGTATCCGAAGGGGAAAGATCATGTGCTACGACCACTACTTTTTCTTTGAGGTCCTCAAAACCTTTACGCTCCTTACCTAAGAGGTTACGCAATATCCTCCTGCCGACATCATTAATATCGGCAATACGCTCCTTGAGGTATTCATCTTCGATCTTCGAAAAAACCTCAATGTATTTTTTTAATACTTCGGAAAATATGAAGGCGACATTCAGATGCTCTTTCTTAAGGCGCGAAATCACCTCTTCAATGAGCATCCGGTCTTCCAGTACCAACAGGTGAGCGTCAAAGATCTGCGCTTCTTCCTGCCCCATTTCAGTAGCAATTCTTTTCTGCAGGTCAATGATCTCCCTACGCGTTTTAATCAGCGCCTCTTCAAAAAGCTGTATCTGCAGAGGAATATCAGCGTCGGTGATTGTCTGCTTAGGGACGATAAATTCTTCCTTGCCCATTTTATAGGCCGGGCCGATACTTATCCCAGAAGCAGCTGCTATACCTTTAAGTTTTAACATGCTATTCCTCGCTCGTCACAATCTTTTCCAATTCTATGATCGCCACCTGCGCATCCTCGCCATCTGCCTCAATAATAATTTCACTTCCCTTTTCCGCCCCCAGCATAAGGATACCCATAATTGATTTGCCATTTACCTCTTCCTTGTCGCTTCTCACGACAATCCGGGAGTCGTATTTATTGGCAACCTGCACGAATAAAGCTGCCGGGCGTGCATGCAAGCCCTGTTTATTCTTTACTACCATTTTCTTTTGTATTATAGCCATGGGGTTAAATCTCTTCGATAAAATCAAAAATAATTTTAGCTAACTTTAATGAGTCATGCCTGACTACATCATCGATCATCACAAAATCATCCTCAATCACGCGGTAGCCCATATTTTCTATATTTTTTGTATCATTGATCACGCGATAAGAATTCTGCAGCGCATAACGCTTTAAGATAGACTGCGGGATCTCGGCAGTGTTTAAAATACAGTAATCAATGATCCGTGGGTGACTATGATTTATCAAACCCTTAATATGGTCAGAGGCGCGAAAACTCTCTGTTTCTCCCGGCTGGGTCATCAGATTACAGACATATACCTTGATCGCCTCAGAGGCAACAATTTTTTCACTAATTTCCTTGATCAATAAATTAGGTATGATGCTGGTATAGAGCGAACCAGGGCCTAAAACAATGATCTGTGCTTCTTCAATGGCTTTGAGTGCTTCGGGTGCGGCCTGAGAAAGTGCCGGCTTAAGACTGACATTTTCTATCGGTACATGCTTATCGGGAATTTTATTTTCTCCCTCAACTGTTGTCCCGTCTTTATATCTTGCGACCAGCGTCACATTATCTAACGTCGATGGGATAACTTGGCCCTTTAAAGCGAGAACTTTACTGGTTTCTTTAATCGCCTTCTCAAAATCTCCGGTTAACCTGGTCATTACCGTAATAAAGAGGTTGCCGAAACTATGCCCTGATAATTCTGAAGTATTATCAAAACGAAACTGAAATAAATCACGCATCAATGTTGGTGCATCAGCCAAAGCAACCAGGCAATTACGGATATCTCCCGGAGGTAAAATATCAAACTGCTGCCTAAGGCGTCCGGAAGAACCTCCGTCATCAGCAACCGTAACGATTGCCGTGATATTGGAAGTAAATTCTTTTAATCCCGATAAAAGCATGGATAAACCGGTACCGCCGCCCAAAGCGACAATTTTCGGGCCGCGTCCCAGCTGTTTTCTTTGATATAGGATATCTATGAGTTCGGTATTCTTCGACGTCGGGATTAATGCGGCAATAAAAGCGCGAATGATCCTTTTGATCCCAAGAACCAGGATAATAATGCCAGAAACCAAAATTACCGTATCGAGGGTCTTTAAAATAGGAAACTCTTCTGTGCGCATATATGCTGAACCGACCACGATCAGCAACACCCCAAAAATTGCTAAAATCATCCAACGTTTTACCCCGATACCGGGATAAAGCCATTTTAGGATCCCGCTAAACTTACCTTGCATGGCTTTTTTGATTTTATTAAATTTTTTTGTCATCTTCCTGGCTGATAATTTTTGTAATCGCTTTACTGTCTTCGCAAGCACGTAGGCTGTCACGAAAATACTTATCTTTTAAGAGGCGTGAAATTCGCGCTAAGGCTTTTAGATGCGGACCCGCGGAATCCTGCGGTGCCAGCAACAAAAAGAAAATGTACGCCGGTTCTCCGTCTAAAGAATCAAAATCTACGCCCTTTTTGGAAAGCCCGAAGGCTGCCACCAGCTTAGTTATGCTATCTGACTTTGCATGAGGTATGGCTACCCCCTGGCCGATTGCCGTTGAGCCCAGGGATTCCCTGGCTGCGAGTGCCTCGATAATCTTATTACGATGGCGCTTATCAATCTCGCCTGAATTGATCATAACATCGACCAATTCCTTAATCACCTCTTCTTTTTTCGTTGCCTTAATATCAGGCGTAATGGCGTCCTTGGATAAAAAATCCATAATCTTCATGACTATCTCTCCTTTTCATGGAAATGAACACCGACCTATCCGATAAGGTCGGGTGTTGTAAAGTTTGAAAGTTTTAACTCTGTAGATTTAGTGGAGCGGGAGACGGGATTCGAACCCGCGACATTAACCTTGGCAAGGTTACGCTCTACCAACTGAGCCACTCCCGCGTTAATTTAAGTTATATGTCCTATAACAAAATGGGCGGAAGAGGAGTTGAACCTCCAAGGGTTGCCCCATTGGCTCCTAAGGCCAACGCGTATGCCAATTCCGCCATCCGCCCGTAAAAGGGCTTTTTGAAAAAAAATTAAATGAGCCTCCCGAGACTCGAACTCGGCACACGCGGCTTAAAAAGCCGCTGCTCTACCGGATGAGCTAGAGGCCCAAATCTAAAATTCCAGTATTTCTTTTTCTTTATTCTTCAGTAACTCGTCGATTTTAGCGATATAGCGGTCAACAATCTTCTGCAATTCGTCAATTCCGCGGAATTTATCGTCTTCGGCGATTGTTTTATCTTTTTCTAATTTTTCCATGTGTTCTTTGGCATCGCGTCTGATCGTACGTAAGGAGATCCTGCCTTCTTCTGCCATTTTATGGATTACCTTGACCAATTCTTCTCTTCTTTCCTTGGAAAGCTGCGGAATCGGCAATCTGATGATTTTTCCGTCGTTAGAAGGATTAATCCCTAAATTGGATTTTAAGATCGTCTTTTCAATTTCCGCAATTGCCGTAATATCCCACGGCTGGATCACTAATAGATGGGCATCCGCGCTGGAAATGGAAGCCAGCTGCTTTAGTAAAGTCGGAGTCCCGTAATAATCCACATGCAGGCCTTCTACAAGATGCGGGCTAGCCCTGCCAGTAGAAATTTCAGAAAACTCACGGGTCACGGACTCAAAGGTTTTTTTCATTTTTTCTTCGGTGGCGTGCAGGATTTCTTTTGCGGTCATGGTTACCTCCGTTAGCTGACGATAGTGCCGATTTTCTCGCCAAGAATAACCCGTTTGATATTACCTTCTTTATTCATATTAAATACCACGATAGGCAATTTATTATCCATACACAAACTTATTGCGGTAGCATCCATTACTTTCAAGCCCTTTTTTAAGACATCCAGGTATTTTAAACGCAAAAATTTTTTCGCGCCCCTTACCTTCAAAGGATCAGCGGAATAAACTCCGTCTACCTTTGTGGCTTTTAATATCGCATCAGCATGGATTTCCATTGCCCGTAGGGCTGCTGCAGTATCGGTGGTAAAATAAGGATTACCTGTTCCGGCAACAAAAATTACTACCCTTGACTTTTCTAAATGCCTGACCGCTCTTCTGCGGATATAGGGTTCGGCGATTCGCTGCATTTCTATCGCGGTCATTACCCGCGTTGGCACACCTGAGAGCTCTAAAACATTCTGCAGTGCCAAGCCGTTAATGATCGTTGCCAGCATCCCCATGTAATCGGCCACACTTCTATCCATATCCAGGCCTAAGGAGGCTGAGTTGGCTGCCCCGCGAAAGATATTTCCTCCGCCTAAGACAATTGCCACATCGATCTTTAACTCTTTGAGTTCCTTTATCTGTCGGGAAAGAGAAACTAAAACCGAATGGTCAATTCCATGAGGCTTTTTTCCCTGCAGCGCTTCGCCACTTAGTTTTAAAACAACTCTTTTATAGATTGGCTTTTTCATCATTCGCCAATTTTATAACGGATGAACCTACGGATCACGATATTCTCATTGAGTTTAGCCACGAGGCTGCCCAAATAATCCTTAATCGTAATACTAGGATCCTTAACAAATGCCTGTTCTAATAAACAATGTGTTTTATAAAAAAGCTCTTTATCTTTTTCCTGTTCTAAGACATTCTGCGGAACATCTTCGCGCTTAAGGTATCCTGGATTTAAAGCAGTGATCTGCATTGCCACGTCTTTGGTAAACTGGCAAAATTCCGGGTTACGCGCCACAAAGTCCGTCTCAGAATCAACTTCTAACAATACGCCTACCTTATTGCCCAAATGCACATAAGCTTCAATCCTTCCTTCTTTAGCTACTCGATCGCCTTTTTTCGCAGCAATTTCCAGCCCGCGCTTACGGATCAACCCAGCGGCTTTCATCAGATCGCCGTCAGCGTCCTCGAGTGCCGCCTTACAATTTGCCACACTGGCTAAAGTCATATTCCTTAACTCTTTAATTAAATCCAAAGATATTTTTTTCATTTTAAAGTTACGCCTTCCTTCTGATTTTAGGCTTTTCTTCTACTTTGTTCACGCGGCCGCGCTTTGCCGGCTTTGCTGCCTCGCCTGTTACTTCTGTGGTCTCTTCAACAATCTCTTCAATCTCTTTTATCTTGATCTCTTCTTCAGGGAGCACAACTGCCGCCTCGCCCTTTTCTTCCTTTTGCTGCTTCACCGCTACTCCACTTTCAGTTAAATATGAGAGGAAACGCTTCCTCCCCTCGATAATACTATCCGCGACAAGAGAGGTGATCAAGCGGATAGATTTAGTAGCATCATCATTGCCGGCAATCGGATAATCTACAATATCCGGATCACAATTAGTATCAATTAACCCGATAATCGGAATGCCAAGCCGTCTGGCCTCGCTCACTGCGGTCTCTTCTTTTTTTGTATCCACAATAAAGAGCGCAGCCGGCATTTTTTCCATCTGCACGATCCCAGAAAAGTTCTTATTTAACTTGCCTAATTCCTTCTCTAAGCGCGCTACTTCCTTTTTGGTCAACTTTGCAAACGTACCGTCTTCACGCATTCTTTCAATCTCTTTTAAACGATTAATACTTCTTTTCACGGTAGCAAAATTAGTCAACAGCCCCCCTGGCCAGCGTTCGGTAACATGGAACATCCCGCAACGTAACGCCTCCTGAAGCACTGCTTCCTGCGCTTGTTTTTTTGTACCGACAAAAAGCACAAATTCCCCCTTAGAACTTATATCCAAAAGGAAATCCCTGGCTTTGTTCAGGCATTCCTCGGTTTTTTCCAGGTCGATGATGTAGATACCGCTTCTTTCTCCGAAAATCAACTTCTTCATTTTGGGGTTCCAGCGCGCGGTTTTATGGCCGAAATGTACCCCTGCTTCCAATAACTGCTTAATTAATTCTGATGGCACTAGTGGTTCCTCCTTACGTATGATTGGTTAATAATATCTGTTTAATCCTGTAATTTTAGCATATTTTTACCTAAATGCAACAAAAAACTCTACTTTAACTCCTGCATTAAATAAAACCGTTTATATAGGCCATCTTTCTGGATCAGTTCGCTGTGTGAGCCTTCTTCCGCGATCCTGCCTTTATCCAAAACAATGATCCGATTGGCATTTTTGATCGTGGAAAGCCGGTGGGCGATTGCCAAAACTGTCCTGCCATGGATCAACTTATCCAAAGCATCCTGAACAATACGCTCAGATTCTGTGTCCAATTGCGAAGTTGCCTCATCTAAAATAAGAATCGGAGGATTTTTTAGTAGTGCCCTGGCAATGGCGATCCTTTGCCGCTCCCCTCCAGAGAGCTTCATCCCTCTATCTCCAATAATCGTTTCATAACCATTGGGTAAATGTTTGATAAAATCATGCGCATGCGCCTGCACTGCTGCATGTTCAATTTCTTCTTTTGAAGCATCGAGCTTGCCGTAAGCAATATTCGTCCTGATCGTATCATTAAAAAGGATAGTTTCCTGCGTGACGATCCCGATTTGCTGGCGTAGAGATTTTAGCGTTACTTCTTTGACATCTATCCCGTCAATAGCGATCCGCCCTTTTTTCGGGTCATAAAAACGCGGGATGAGGTCCAATAAAGTACTTTTCCCCACTCCGCTTGAACCGACAATTGCCAACATCTGCCCCTTTTTTACCTCGAGATTGATCCCTTTCAATACTTCATTCTCCCCGTAATTAAACCAAAGGTCTGCATAAATAATTTTATCCTTAAAACCAGCCAATTCAATTGCGCCCTTTTTATCTACTACCGTCGCAGGGGTATCCAAAACTTCATAAATCCTGATACTCGCTGCTACTGCCTGCTCATTAATCGAGTTTACCTGGCTTAATTTTTTAAAGGGCCTGATCAAAGATAAAAGAGCACCCATGGAAACTCCGAAGACGCCAAAAGAAATTTTTCCGGAAATCACGTCTTTGCCGCCCCAATAAATAATAAAAGCCGCAGCCAAAACACCCAGGAAATCAGTCACCGGGCTTAAGATCAAAAGCCTTCTTACGGATTTCATGGCAATTTTATAATAACCATGGTTTACCCGGCAAAATTTCTCCGCTTCATAATCCTCACGGTTAAAAGCCTTGACGATCCTGGCACCGATAATCGTTTCATAGAGTAAAGAATTAATATCCGCCATCTTCTCCTGGGAACTTTTGGATAGTTTCCTTAAAATTTTACCCACCCTGACAATTGGAAAACTAATCAAAGGAACCAGTAAAATTGAAATCAGGGTCAATTTAAGATAAAGAAAAACGGTCAAAACTAGATAAATAATTACCAATGCGCCCTGATAAATTAAATCCGTTGAACCATAAGAAACCGCATTTTCAACTAACTTCACGTCATTGGTGATCCGCGACATCATTTCCCCGCCGCGCTTGTGCGTGAAATAATCCAGAGAAAGGTTCTGTAGATGTGTATAAAGCTTGTTTCTAATGTCTCTGACTACCCGCTGGCCGATATCTGACATAATGTAACTTTGCCAATAACCAAAAAAACCCTTTAAAATGAAAAGGATGATTAACGACCCGATCATATACATAAGCAGGGTTTCCGGAGGCATATTGTTGACTTTATCTACAAGCGTAGACAAAAAAGCCGGGATTTTGGCGGGAATAATGATTTTTTTGTTGGTAAAGACCCGATCCACAAAAGGGATGAGCATCCCTAAGGAGACCCCGTCAAAGATCGAGGAAAAAATAATGCAGACCGAACCTATTGAAAATAGGCCTAAATAAGGCTTAACAAACTTCAGTAACTTCAAATAATCCTTCAACTTTCGCTCCTCCCTAAAAGAGGGTGTATTTTAACATATCTTACCTTAGCTGGCAACCTTTTTTACAAGAATTATTTAGGAGATTTTGGGTCTTTGGATTTATAAGTTTACTATGATAGGCTTCCGTACATGCATGAATAGCACACCGGAGGATATTTTGAATTATCCAATGCTGCACAAGTCCCTTGCTTGCTACCGGGGGCGTTGGAGTTCGCCAGGCCTGCCCTCTTGCAACTTAAGAGTACGCTCTCCTGCTTCTCTTCTTCTCTTGTCAAGACTGTAAGTATTGGCCTGAACCATTCTTTATTTTGTTTCATTTGTTCCCCTTTTAACTATTCTTTTCAATCACGAACAAAAACTCTGATAACAGCTTAACGGATGACAATCAGGCATTATGCTACTACAATACCTGGCGACTGCAGATGGCCCAACTGGCAAATAGCTAGCACCTTCGCCGGAAGTTTTACAACAATCTAAACCATTCTCCCCGCCCGAAGCTCTTAGAAGCGCTATCAACCTGGGACTTTCCCATTTCCTTCTCTTCATTATAATACTTGCCTCCGGTTTAACCCTAAAGGATAAATTTAAGGTAAAAATTAAACCCCCGAAACGCCCCTTAGCTTCCTTAAGAAACTGCTATAGGTGAACACCTATTGCAAATATCGGCGGGGTCAAATCGAGACAAACAATTCAAAAATTTAAATGCTGACCCACCACACGACACATATCCCGTGTCACACTTACAGATTTGTAATATTTCATTTGCCTTTTCGCATCTTAATAGTTTAATCAGTTTTGGTATACCCCATTTTTTCTTCATAAGAATATACCCCCTTTTTTTCTTTTCCAGTTTAGTTTTAGGCAACAGAATTATTCTACTCTCCCGATATCGTTTGTCAATATTTTAGTTGCATCATCATTATCACTCTGATATCATACTTACCATGAATAAATTACGTATAGGAGTAGTAGGGGTTGGACATCTTGGTAGTATCCATGCCAAAATCTATCAGGAAATTCCTAACTCTGAACTGGCAGCGGTCTGCGATATTGAAAAGGGCCGCTTGAATGAAGTAGCTGGAAATTTAGGCGTAAGGGGATACGGAGATTATAGGGAACTTTTTGGCAAGGTGGACGCGGTAAGTGTGGCCTCTACTACAAAAACGCATTACCAAATTGCCAAGGAGCTCCTGGAAAACAATATCCATATTCTCGTAGAAAAGCCCTTTACCACCAACCTTAAAGAGGCAGACACGCTGATAGAAATTGCCAAGAAACGCAATCTTATTCTGCAGGTCGGCCACATCGAAAGGTTTAATTCTGCATTTTCCGCCACAAAGGAACTAATTCTTCATCCGAAATTTATCGAATGCCACAGATT